>CALKVB010000660.1 GCA_937996605.1 uncultured Oxalobacteraceae bacterium
AGCGCACCCGATCATTTCGGGACTGGTCGTTTGAGTGGCTCCAACAACGAATCATCGCCAGATGATGGAGTCACCGTCAATCTTGAAGAGGATTTTATGTAGCATGATTGTTGGTTCACCTACGTCATGGTATGAATGAGGTCATATCCCGTGTGCCGTCTCGTGTGGCAGAGAAGCCGTACACACCGATCATCAAATTTGCGTTCCCACACGAAGCTTTATTCCATTCGCTAATGCGCAATGTATGACATGCACGCATTTATCGACCAAAGAGCGTATAAATGGATTAACTACATCTCGTTACATACAAGACGCAACGCATCAGACCTCGTAGGCTGGAGACCAATCTGTGTCCGGATTGCTGCACATGGCTTGCAACTCTTTCAAATAATCAGCATAATCCTTTCCGTAAACTTGTTCAAAATCCTCGGGAGGAACTGGATCATCCTCGTCTTCGCTTTCGACGAGACTCACGGAACCATCAGAGGCACGGTTGGGCGGCGTCGAGTGCGACCCGATGTCCGATATAGGATTATTCGATGTAGCGTCGCTCAACGCCTTCAAAACGCTTTCTGAAAGCGGCGTAGATAGATCTACTTCTGTCTCCAAAACTGTTTCAGCGTGGGCGTGCTGCCGATTGTAAGATTTGATTGATTCTGTTGCCGAGAGCAATTCGCCATCATCGGAAAGTTCAAGAACAACGCATTGCTCATCACTCGCGGCGCTGTCCGAAATCCCAGCGCTGCTCGTGGTGGTGGACGACTGGGCGGAGGAGAAATCAGATCGGACCGGTGAACACTCGCACGAACGCACGGGGGGAATACAAAGGCCTGTACGAGCTTCGTGGACAGTATGAACGTCGCGTACTCTAATGTGCACAGGCAACAGCACGGAACGGTCCGACATGGGAATTCGGTGACAATGTGTGCCACAAAAGTGACGATGGATTCTGCGGTTGAGATGGAAATGAATTTCCGTCCAAGACCAAACAATTTCATAAGGCCGTAGCACGTGCATAGAGGTCTTTGTTTTGTAACGTCACAGAAATCGGTAAATGTACACGTCACAAGTCAAGTTTTGAAATTCATACCTAATTATGAATTACCGTCCAAGAATTCGGATGGTTACACGTGGTTAGCGTGGACTTTGCGCCTTATACATCGCATGAAACCACGTCGTCGGTCTGCAAACACGATGATTTCGCTTTCCCTTACCAAAAAGGACCGCAAAATTCGCCAGTGGCTGGAGAAGAGGCTCGGTTGCAAGATTGGTGCCACTATCATGGTATCAGTCGCTGCAGAAATGACGAATTCGTTCACGCCGATGCACATAGTTCTTTCAACCGAGCTATGTAAACAGCCAGTTTTAACGAAGTCACATGTGATCTCGGAACTCAAAGAAGATGGGCATCCTTTGGAGTTCCCAAAGAAACGCTCGCCAACGATGACGTCAATGGTAAATGCCGTCCAAGTATCTCGTGCGACGACCTCGACACAGCCAGTGGTTCATGCCGTCCACTCCGCGGATGCAACCGTGAAATCGCATATCAACGAAATTTTCGACGATTCCTCCTCCCATGTATGGTTCGAAGATTTGATAAGTGCGAGGAACGATCCCTCGGAATCCGAGCTTGATACCTTGGACTTATTCAATCAAGGAACCTATGAATTGGTTAGGGTTTTCAATGGAAGGACGACCGGTACACGGTTCAACTGGCCTGAAACATTCTATCCGCAAGATGAAGTCGGTTTTATATTCGAACTACTATCGGATGACCCCCAAAACGGATTCGAATGGCCGGACCCATGGAAACGTGCTCAACAGCAATATGGCGTTCCCTTGCGTTTGATACGAGTGCACGATGTGCCACGAAAGCATTGTGCAGGCGGACATGTAATGGTGTCGAGCTTCACTCATGGTATCTCGATGCGTTGCGAAGATGAGAAGAAAGTTGCGCTGATTAGCTCGACTCATGGAACTTTACCTTGTGATGAACTTGTGTCGATCTACGTCAAGGGACAGCTTATCGGAGCCGTTGCAGGGAAAGGCGAATTGACCCCGCTCGTTGATGCCCAGCCTATTTGGGTTGACTCGGACAAATTACCGTGTTTTCAGCCAAATGCAACCTGTACAGGGTTCGAATATCCTTCCACTACCATAATGCAACTGAAGAACGCCCTATCTGCGACAAAGCACCCCAAGGTGATTTTGGAAACCACCAAGGGCTCAAAGCCGGTGGAATATGCTACGGTTGATATCGAGAACAAGCAGTTTGAAGAACCGACGGTACACCTGATGGTGAATCAACTTGTATTCAAACCATCGATTGAAAATCCAGGTGATTCAGGCGCAGTCCTCTGGACAGAAACAAAAGCTGGAAAACGTATTGCCCTTGGTATGGTGGTTGGAGGAACACAAAGCTACTCGGTGATCACACCGATTCGCTACATCATCGATCATTTCGGCAAAGAGCTAAAACTTAAACCTTTTTAGACCTTATACGTAGCTCGGTTCAACTTTTGTATCGAATAACACCTTTACGCCACGAATCCCCTCATGATGCAGCACAACAGTAAGAGATTTACGAATCTCTGAACGAGAATCGATAGAATCTCTAAGAAATTTTCAATCTCGCATTCAGATCGATGAAGATTTGGAAAATAACGACGAGCAGTCCCTGTATAACGAACGCATTCTCGCAGTCGACGCCGTCAAAGTTTGGATTGGAAAGGATCCAAGCTACCCCGACTGTGATGGCAGTTCCATTCTTCTTCTAGACACCAATGGGTACATCCATATTGGCAGTACCATCTATCGTTTTACGACAGACTTTGTGATCGAAGAATACTTTTCCAAAATGGGGCCGAACGATGTGCCATACCCAGTTGCGCTCAGCGCATCGCATGCTTTTATGATGTTGGATCAGAAAATAGTTCCTCGCTCCCGCTTCCGTCCGAACGTCGATTGGGTTGATGCGTACCATGACTGGTATGGGCATACAGAAGATGAGTGGTACGGTGACTATCACGGTCTGGAACAGTTCTCGCAGCCATTTGAATGTACGGAGATTCATGAGCGAAATATATGAAATCTTTTTACGCGTTGGTTTACTCACACATTACGCAACAGCGTACCGATTCATCAAGAGACTTTCAATATCGCAAAAAGCGTCGTACGCCACAACTGAAAAAATCAATACATGAAAAGATTTCTGCTTTTAAAATATTGAACAGACTACATCAGAAAGAAGATTTGTTTCCAAAATTCAAAATGGACGTCTACGCTTCTTGTCGACTGTGGGGTGGTTTATATGAAGGTATTTCGCTACTAGTCATCGATGCAGAGGAATATTTGGCCAGGGATCCAATATTCAATCGTTTGCAACGAATCGAACAAGCCAAATCCCCAGCTGACCTGTTTTCCAACCTGACGAAAATCAGTGCAAGGCAACGTTGTCGTATCAATTCGCCTCTCCTCGATTTACTTGAGAACGTGTTTCGATCTGATCGTCTCCAAAGATATGAGTTGATGAAAGAATTGGCCGGATCTAGAGCGGACCGTTTGACTTTTGTCGTGGACCATAATTTGCTCAATGCGGAAGAACTGGAAACGATCTTTACGCGATCATCTTGGATTGGTAAGAAAGATTTGGTAGAAATACTCTTAAAGCGCGGCGTCGATGTACATGCTTCAGGTGACGAAGCTGTACGTTTCGCATCTGAATGCGGTCACGACGAAATTGTACAACTGCTCATCGATTATGGTGCCAACGTACACGAGGGCAGCGGTTTGCTTTTCGGTTTGCTGCCCAGAATGGTTACCCAAAAAGTAGTAGAACTGCTTTTAAATCACGTCAGCGACATATGAAGAAATTATGCGCTTTTTCTCGCTTCATCAAAGGGCCATAAAGATGTGGTGCAGCTACTTCTGGATCGAGGCGTCGATGTGCATTTCGAAAACGACTTTTCTTTCATCCATGCCGCAGCAAATGGACACGTGAATGTGGTTGCTCTTCTTTTGGATCAAGGCGCCGACATCCACGCCCAAAACGATTCTGCCATGTATTGGGCTTCAGAGAACAATCAACAAGAAGTCGTAGGAGCAACAATCATCCTACAACTGTTGCTAAGTCGTGGAGCAAATCTCGCGTCGTAAACACATGTATTAGTCAACCAATGGAGAGTGATCGATTTCATTGAGATGTGTTCGTGTTGAACGCTCAAACTGCGAACAGTTCAGCAGACTGTCCGACATCAAATCAAAATGTTTTGGGATGTAGGAATTTTGATACGATTCGGGATCAGCACAACACGTGAATTTGGGAACACTTGGATGGAACGTTCATGATTCGGAATGTCGATGACTTGGTTTCAAACCATTCGGTGCGCAGTGTTCATTTACTGGCACAAACACAAACACAAAACTTCTGCGATAAGTGAATCATGGCCGAACGTCGCAAAAAGTGTTACGAAGAAGGTGTTGCTCATGGATATCCAGAATGCTGCATTCGATTCTTCTGTGATTCGATTCTCAGCATGACTAAGGAAGATGTGAAAGCGTACCATCAGTTCCGGTTTTCCATCACCAAATGGAATTGGTACGTGCCGTGTCCAACATGCCTCAAAGCTCCGGGCAACCTCGCGCCTCCTCGGAGCACGTGTCAAGAGCCTTAAAAAGATTACCTCTGTCGTGTGGTTGCTGTTCATCGGTCGCCTAAGGGACGGGTGTGCATTCCATGAGATCAGCTTGTGCAAACCATGACATAATCAATTGGTAGGTTTGAGACTCGAAAAATCCTTGTCGCTCTTCAAACCATGACCGATCCTTCGCTTGACACATAGCGCGTCTGCGACGGCAAATGTGAAGATGGATGCAAACACAGAAAGCAAAGATGCCGCACAACGACAGTATTCGTTATTTCGGAAGACCTTTCATATACCTTCAGCGTGGATGCAAAATGATCAGATCCGCGCTTTGTTCGAACATCGTTATGTCACGTCTCAACTAACAGATAGGCCTACGTTCGAGTACATCAAAACGACGCTCGGCGCTCTTGGCTACGACGTTGATAATAACGCTATGATTCACGACTATCTGCACTTTATGATCGAGGACTTTTTGACAAACTCTCGTCGAGCGTTCATTACTCAAAAACAAATCGAAGAGAATGAAGTAGTGAAAGCAGCGCTCGCCGGTTGGACGCCTGATCTGGTGATCGATGCAAAAGGACTTCATGGTGTCCAAGATCCAAAACCTTTACTGATTATTGATATCTACACCGGCAAGGAAGAACCCAGTAAGGTCAAAGGTAAGTATAGAACGCTGGACGATTTCGACGTCAAGGTGGTTACTCACACGAACTTCACCAAAGAGCTGATCGGCGTTTTGGAACAAAAGGAGATTGCGCAACTATATGACAACTTCCAAGTTTTTATGACGGAGTACCAGTACTGGCACTCTTGTTTGAAGCTGCGCAAGATCCTTCTCAATGACATTGACAATCTGAAGCCTGTGCAACTATGCGCAACTGACGCGCCCTTCGATGTGTCGCGTCAACAACTCCTTCTCAAGCTTCAAAGACTAGGCGAGAACGCGATCGAGCGACGCAAAATTGCTCGTGCCTAAAGTGCGAACAACTTGCATGCAAAGACTTTATAAAACCACTTCATCCATTCTGACTTTGTTCGGACTAAGCAAATACACTCAAACGAATAGACAAATGATCACCACCACCTTTGAGCGGCGAGATGAGATTCGCATCCGCCAAGAACACTCGGTGGAAGCCCATGGAGTCAAAGTCACCGACGTCTTAGAGCTCAGTATTTCACGAGCGGACCGATTGATTCGCCAAAAAGAGGCCGAAGTCAAAGAACAAGTTCGCAACTATCCCCACCGATTCCAAAACGAAGTCAAACAAATGATCCAGCGCATGAAAGACGTAGATCTAGGTCAAGAATTAAGCGAGTTTGTTCCCATTGACAAATGGACCCGAGAGTTTCGCGACATGAAAAAGACCGAGTTCTATGACGAGCGATCTCTACTCTTGGAGGCCTTTCACAAAGGGAAGTTGAAACGAAAGCCCTACTTTGATTGGACGGCAGACGACATTCAAGAACGCTACCAATTCATCCTCACCAATGAAGGCCGACCCTATGCAGCCGAATTCATGGCCGAAGTCGAACAAGAGTGTCACACTCCCGACTTTGAGGCCGAGGCCAGAAAAGAACTAGGCTATCGATTAGAACTTTACATCTTGGCCACCGGAGGATCGCTACCTCCTCATACCACCATCACCCCTTTGCCCGGCACCTTTCGGGTCGCACCCGTTCACAACCCCCTGGGCTGGAATGGAACCTCGTTCGATCAGGCTGGCTATTTCTTGACCCAAGTCGGCGAGTGGAGCCATGTGCCCCTCCGCGTCGCTGTCTTGAGCTTCTCTCCCACCACTCGTGATGCCACCGAAACCCTGTGGGAAACCATGGTTCACCAACTGTCACTGGAAAATGCACCCGCCCACTTTATCACCCAAGATCTGGAAGCCGGGCTCGAAGCCAAGCGTTTGATTGCTCGCCAGAAACCTTTGCGAGAACACGAAATGCCCGACTTTTTCGTATACAAGACCCGTATGGATCACACCACCGGTCGCATCCGCTGCATCAAGGAACACGAAGACCAAGACTGGCTAGACCTGGTCCAATTCATCACTCAAATGGATCATTTGGTCGAACAATGTGGCGCATTACCCTTCTTGTCCGAAGAAGAACAAGAAGCCTACATGAAACGCCGAGACTATGTGAAAAAGGTATTATCCCAAGTGGAGCATGAAACAGGAGTCATCACTGCCACCAAACTTCGGAAGCGACCCGCATCTGGCTGAACTCGCGCTGTAAAAATGCCAAACTTTGAATATACTCCCATAGACATGATGCGGAACAAAAATCATAGCGCACCAAATCATTTCCAGCAGAAAAGTGCACGGGACCGTCTATGAATCGTTGACAAGAATCACAGTACATTTTTTATGCTTTTCAATTCTCTTTCACTTTTTCATCCGCGTCTGGTTTCAAAAGATCCTTCCTCCTTGGAACGTTTGGAATCGAAACATGAAAACCGAATCACCATGTCGACCTGTGCATATTGCAACCAATATTACCCGTTCAAGGAGAATTCCTTCGAGTCCCATCTTCTCATCACCTGTCGTTTCTCGTCCTACAATGGAGTCGCAGCACGTGATGTCGTGTTTTGCCCTTCCACTCACGACATTGCGCAACGTTCTGAAAAGGTCAACTCTTTATTGAAGCAAGCCAATGCCTCACAAGAACGCATTTTTCGAGCGGCCATGATTTCCAATACTATGGGCGAACTGACTCAATCCGAATCGTGCTACGACCGCTTCAAAAAGTGGGTCGGATATCTCCATTCCTTGAAAGATGAAAGTACGGCCACCCAAAAGGACGTAAAGGCAGCCGAAACCCTGAAACGTTATGGCTACTATGGTTTGCTCAACTCCACCATTGCCACCAAGAACGCGCGGGAGGAGGAACTTGAGTCTTCGGATTCGGATCAGGAAGAGTGGTGAGGGCTGGATAAGCGTGAAGCGACTCCCAATCTTCCAACATCTTCTTGGGCTTTTCATAAGGCTTGTCGTAAAAGGTGTTGCCAATCGGCTCCATCGGTGTCACCGGTCCAATCGCAATCGACAAGTCTCTCGATCCTTGAGTTCTACGCTCCCGTTTGGCCAGTTTGCGATATTGTAACTCGGCTTCCTTGCGCTCTTTTGGTGTTTCTGAACTTTCCATTCGATCCAATACAGTTTCCATCGTTACCGACTTTGCCAATGGAATCTCTTGGTGAATCTTTTGAGCACGTTTCCACTCCCGAGCCATACGACGCTTACTTTTCATAGGCCGGGTTTTTATTGGAGTCGAAAACTTTTTTGTGCATCCGAGAAACGCATTCCAAGAAACAGACACTTTCAACTGAGGATAAAAAACAAAAATGAATTCGTCTGAGTTGGACTTATTACTTCAAAAGAAGACTATCCAGAAAGGCGAACATTTGATTTGGTTACCAAAATTTTCAATGTGCTATTTTCAAGGAAAACGAGTCCAGGCTTCATATCTTCGGTTTATGCAGAAGCACGGAAGAAGCGTCCAACAAGATTCCATGCTAAAGAAATTGGAGTTTTGCAGCGAACCTTTTTGTATAGAGCACTTTGCGGAACTCCTCGTCATCAAAAGAAAACGAAAAGAAGAATCAGACGAAGATGTCATCGAACCAAAGCGGCGCAAACTAACAGAGTTGACTTCAGAGCACAAGCTGTTTCTGTTAGATAGAATGGCAAAAAAGTGCGTCAAAGGTACCCCCAAAACCAAAGTAGAAGAAGAATGCCTTTTGTGGACTGGATTCACGGAAAAGAACGGAGAGTATGGAAGAATATCTATCGGCCAAAAGATGTATTTAGTTCATCGAGCAGCTTATCAACTACATTTTGGAGTCGAACCCATGGATAATCAACATATTCGTCATTTATGTGGGAACAGAACATGTATCAGAAAGGAACATCTTGCGGTCGGAGATGTGTTTGAAAACGCACAAGACAAAGTAGCAAGCGGAACTTCAGCCATAGGAGTCAACAATCCAAAAGCAAAACTTACGAAAGAGCAAGTTTTGTTCATCTACAACAACCCACAAATTTCATCTTCGAAATGCTCGGAAATGTTTTCGGTGTCAAACCAAGTGGCAGATTCAATCAGACGGGGAAGAACTTGGTCACACGTAACGGGGCTCGCCAAGGTTCCTCGGGTGATCAAGAAAAGAAACCTCACCATTGATGACAAGGAGGCCGCACAAAAGTACATTGGAGACCGTATAAGGATTCAAAAAATTGGTGACGAAGAGCATTGGATTTGGACTGGATCAGTGATTTACGAATATGGATCTGCTCGTTTCAAGGGTATGCAATGCCCAGCCCATGTCTTTGTGTATAGAGTGTACTCCAACGAATGCAAACCGATCCCAATCGACCTACAGGTGTGCCACAAATGTGTTTTCAAGGCGTGTGTCAATCCCGATCATCTTCGCCTCGGTTCTCGCAAAGAAAACATGGCCGACAAAGTTACACAAGGAACACATCATCGAGGCGAAAGAAACTCGAATGCAAAGATTAGCGATGAACAAGCAAAACTGATTTTCGAATCGAAATCAAACGGTTCGGCAAAGGAAAGAGCTGAACGTTTTGGCGTCTCTTTGTCAATTGTAAGAAACATTGATAAGGGCGCATGGTCGCACATCCATCACCGTGATAATAATGAACCACACTCTTCACAATAAACACCATATGTCCAGGCTCAGTTCTGCTGAAATGCTCGATTTCATGTTCGGTCCGGAACTCGAATATGCCGATGGAAGGACAGTGAACACTGCCGAATACGTGAATTCGGCGCCAGGAGTGATTGTTCTTGTCGCGGTTTCATGGTGCGGGCATTCTCGTAAATTCTCTCCGCAATTCAAAGACTATCTGGATCAACGACCTGGCAAGTATGCAGTCATCTTGATTCCCTCCGAAGACGACGAACGCAAGTTTCGCGAGTACCAAAAGACTATGCCGTGGCCGGCTGTCACCTTTGAGCATGGCTTCTCCACCGTCTCACCTCGACTCATGCAACATCTCGAGTTTCCTGGTTTCCCCAGTGCTGCCGCCTATGACTCCGAGGGCAACATGCTGACGCGAGACGTCACTGGGTTGGTACGAGGCAACAAAGAACTGCCTGATCCCATGATGCCAGACGAAGATGACTCCGCGGCAGACGTGGATAGCAACAGCGAAAGCGAAGAGGAACAAGGATGGGATTAGAAACACGTCAAACACAGTCGTGCGCTCGGAATATTTTGTTAATAAGTAGTGCCTTGGGGAACATAAACAAGACTGCTTGGGCCTTGAACGGCCGACTTGCATCGCCTTCCGTCTGCGATTGCAACCGCTTTTGATGTTTTTGAGGCACGAACGTACTTAAGGGCAAAGAAACCGAGGTTTGATCATGAATCTCAAGCAAATGTTGGTGATCGCAGCCAAAAACACCACCCCAAACCTCTAAGAACTTTGAGACGATTACTTAGGCACCCTAGCTTAGCGGGCAACCACAA
>CALKVB010000661.1 GCA_937996605.1 uncultured Oxalobacteraceae bacterium
CGCGCGATATCGGCGCCGCGCTGGTCGACATCATGCAGGATCCAGGGCGTGTGGTAGGCGGCGCGGCCCAGCATGACGCCGTCCACATGATCGAGATGGTTGATCGCTGCATCAAGGTTTTCGATGCCGCCGTTGATGATATTGATAGTGGCGCCGAAACCAGCGCTGATATTGGCCGTCGCATCGGCAGCGTTGGGTTTCCAAGTGCCATCAATGACATGCAACATCGATGGTTTTGGTGGCTGCGGATAGACATAAAAGAACACCGCAGAAGCGAGGTTGAGCCAAGTATCGGAAACTAGTTCTGGTTTGTCGAGTAAGGTACGCACAGTGCCGAACATCGCATCAGAGAAAGGGCCGTAGTTGTAGTTATAGGAGAGTTGTTTTGCGCCGCGTCCATAGTATTTTTTCCAAGTGCCATTCGGGTTTTTGCCACAGGCCCAAGTTTGACCCTGCCATGTGCTTGGATCGCACTCAGCGTTATAGCCACAGCTGGTGTCGTCATCGCGGCAACCTGCTTCGCGCAAGAAGTACAAGCCTTGACGCCATTGTGGAATCGGTGAGCCAGGATCATGAGCGCCTGTCTCTTGGGCGAAATGCGCAAACATCGTTGCTAAACCTTTTCGACAAATGGCATCGGCATTACGACCATCGTTATAGTCGTCGCAGACTGCAGGGAATTTAGCGATCGCTTGTAAGAAACGAGCATAGGAATAGCTAGCATCTCGCATGCTAAATAGATTTTGCCAGTCGGTACTTGAGATAATGCGTTCGACACGTTTGACGTTGATGGGATTCGCCGCGCGACCTGGTTGAACAGCTTCAACTGAAGCAGTATCCAAGGTACGAATTGAAGCTTTGATTTGTTGAAAGAGTACGCTCGAGGTTTTGGCTGCTTCGTCTGCTTGTGCCTCTTTTAAGGTCGGAATGCCTTTGGGTGTGCCGCCATCGGGTGGTGTAGTGCCGCCGTTGTAGGTACATTCACCCGTAGGTCTAGCTTCCCACACATCGTTCTTGCCGGGCTCATTGTTTTGTGTCCACCATTTGGCACGCCAATTGGCTTTGTTGGCGACCACGTAGTCGCCATTGACATAGACTTTGCTCGCTTGCCAATCGCTGCAAGTGGGTGTTGCCGGTGCTGCGTCGGCTTGACTTGCGGCGAGGCTGAGCATGCTAACACTCACTAGTATTCGCCATAAGCGATGCGGTTTGCGTGTGATTCTTGAGGTCATTTTTTGTCTCCTATTTTTGGACTAATGAAAAAGTTTGCAAACGCAGCAAACAAAACGAACGTTGTAAATCTCCCTCCATCGAGTTGATGGAGAGAGTGGGTAGAAATTTGTGTTACGAAAAAGTGAGCCTTATTTCACATAAGGAAGGTAAGGCTGTTCGCTGCGAATGACGTACGCTTTGCCATTGATGGTGACAGAGAAGTTCGTCGGGCCAGAGATCGGTAAGTAGTACACCACAGCCAGCGTTGTGCTTGCCCCCGGAGTTAGATTGCTCCAACTTGGTAACTTCACTGACACACGATGAAGATCGCCTTTAAGGCCACCAATATTGTTTCCACTGTGACCGCTGCTCGTGACTTTTAAACCAAAGCCCGATTGATCAGCCATGGTGTTTGGTGTCGAGGTTGGTATATCGAATTGAAACTCAGTACCGCCAGGTAAGGTGAAGTTCGAATTATTGGTGATTTTTAAATTTGGATTGATGGGGTAGTTAGCGTCTCCTAACTTGTAATCAAGTAATTCAAACTTCAAATCAATCGCACCGATAGGTGTCGCTTGTGTACTGCGTTTGTTGCCATACGGTGATGCAGTTCTAAAAGCTGTGTTGAAGGCACGGGTTAAGGTCGAGCCGATAAAGTATTCACCTTGACCATTGTTGCGTGTGGCGTTCCAATCATAGTCACCAGCGAGCTCCCATATCATGGCGCCGCCAATGCCATGGTCGATGATCCACTGTGCTTTTTTCTGTGCTGAGGTTTCATCCTCTGTTGAAAGGAAAACGCCTTTTTGCGCATTCCATAACCAAGGTGCAACGAGTGTCGCATCGTAGTATTGAACATAGCTTCCACTCAAACGATCATCGGCATCGGTGCTCGGCGTTAAACCATAGCTAGCGATATAGCTGCCAGCTTGGTTGCGCTCGAGATTTTTGGTGTGCCATAAAGGGTTACCGCCACCACCTAGCTCTTTACCTTGTTCATCAAGATCATGCCAAATATTGTCGATGCCGACCGCACCATTGCCGCAGCCCGTGACACCTGTTGGGCAATTGCTGCCGACTGACTTACCCCATAAACCATTGGTGCCGCCGCTGACATTGCGCCAGCCTCGAGTGTAATAAGGGATACCCATATTGATGCGGCCCGCCTGTAGAGCACCACGGTAAAAGTGGAAAGCCCAATCGGTGTTCAAATATCCAATGCCGCCATATTGTGCTGTGTTGTAGACGTTCCAACGTACAAGTTCCGCATCTTTGCCATCGTCAAACAGCGCTGCATTCGGGCCGACAAATTCATTCCATGCGCCATGCAAGTCATAGCTCATGATATTGGCGAAATCGAGAAACTGTAGTGCGGCCATGTTTTCCATACCGCGCAACAAGTGGGCCGAGGCGGGTGCTGCAATCGTCACTTGGTAGTAGCGATTATCGACTGTCGCAGCGGCGTCTAATTTCTCGCGTAAGGTTTTGAGTAGCGCACTGTAACTGCGCACCAAACCCGCGCGTCTGGCGTTGGCAATCGTCCAATCCAGTGGATTGCCGGCGTCTTTCATGGTGGTTGGATATTCGTAGTCGATATCGACACCATCGAAATTGTATTTGCGCAGAAAGGCAACCACCGAATCTGCAAACGTGTTAATGCCCGCAGTGTTGACGCTACCATCGGCATTGGTTGTCATGCTGTAAAAGCCGCCGCTATTCACACGCTTACCTGTGGCGTCGAAATAGCCGCCAGTTTCGGCCCAGCCGCCAACGGAAATCAGAGTTTTAACTGATGGGTATTGCTTCTTAAATTTATTCAGCAGATTGAAGTGACCTTTGTAAGTAAAAGTGGGGTCCATTTCCGCGCCCGCGACGCCTGGCCATTGCATCGCTGTCGCTGAATTATTCGGATCAGTTTCATTGCCGATAGAGATTTTGTTGTTGCTATCAACGTGCGCGAATGCGAAGTTGATATGACTGATTTTGTCCCAAGGAATTTGGTGCGCTAGATACGCAGGGCTGCCGTCTTTGCCAGTGCGCCAACTCGTGAAATAACCAATGATGCGGCGTTTTAAAATGCCGAGTTTTTCGCGTCCTGTGTTGTCATAGACTAGGCAGTATGGCGCATTGGTGCCAGCGCTGATGCTCATGCCGTCGGGGCGGCAGAGTGCATGGCCCGTCGGTGTGGGAACATTAGTCAGTGCAGGGTCTCCTGTTCCGCCGCCAGTGCCGCCACCGGTGCCACCACCACAGTCGCTTATATAGGTCCAAGGCCCATAGGACTGCGTACTTGGTGCGTTACCTTGCGTCCACCAATTTGCACGCCACTCTTTATGGTCGTAAGAAGCGGTCGTCCCTGCTGTGTACACCGCAGTGACACTCCATGCGGCAGATGTGCATGCCGCGAGAGTCTTTATCGTTTGTGTTTTAAACGGATTGCTGGTTTGTGCCGCTGATCCTATGCTCGGTAATTGTGTACTGATAGCGACTAGCATCAGCGTGATGTGCAGCTTATTGAATTGTTTCATTGGTCTTCCCCATTGATGACGATTCCTGAAAGTTGGTCTTCAGGTTCACCTTGGGAATTTCAAAGACGAGCAAGATCCTGCAAGTACATGCATGTTGCAAAAAATCTCTGAAATTACCCCTCCCTCATTGCCAACCAATGGACCTACTGTTTTCGCCTTGTCGAGCATTTTTCATGTGGGGTGAAAATTTATGCTCAGGTTCGCTGTACAAAAAGCTGTGCAGTGAAGTAGTTCGGTCGGCAAAGAATATTGGTTGCACCCATGCCTCTTTCTTTGATGGAGGTCTGTTAAGGTTTTGTAGTGGTATTTATTTGGTGTGCATCCAATGTGAGCCAGTGTAGTCATAGTCTAAAAATAGACAAGTGGTTTTTTATAATTTCTTTTTGTCTTGTTTTTAAGAATAGATTTATCTATGACATCTATTTATTCGAAGCGAGCATGCAAATGAACTGGTATGTAGTTCGATTTTTGAGCAATAGTATTTGATTTTTTTGATTTGATTTATTCCTTTCATGAAAGCTTTGATGTCTGATTAATTAGCTTATTTTTTATAGTGTTAATTCATTTGTAGCACCTTGGATTTCGAGGCTGCGTATATGTCGATTTGTGTTGTCGCGGTGCTTGAAAATTTTTCAGTTTTAATAGACTCACTGAAAGAAATGGAATACTTTGTGATCTGTAACCTTGTGTTTGATCAATACACTGTAAGTGTGTAGTTACGTAAATAAAACAAGCTGGGTGAATACAACATGAAGAATCGAATTCTGAGATCTGGTTTAAGCGTCGCTGGCCTATTATTGCTTTTGAGTTGTGGTAAGCATGATGCAGTGGAGTCTGAGTCACATAATTCAGGTGGGCAAGTTGGCACTCAAGCGTCGACCAAATTGAGTTATTACGCCGCCTCTCGCTTTGCTGAGCAGGTCAGTTTTGGGGCTACACCTACTTTGGTGGCGGAGATCCAGGCTAAAGGCATAGAAGCCTGGATAGATGAACAGTTGGCAATGCCGATTACGGCGTCGAGCATCCCGCGCGAACTACTGAATTTCACAAACCAAGCAGGTGAACCACCAGCTTGGTTATTTCGTAATGATGAGTTTTGGGACACCGCGCTGACGGCTCCTGATCAATTAAGACAGCGAGTGACGTGGGCTATATTCCAATATATTCCCGTGAGCATGGGACAAGCGAACGGCAGCATGGAGTATTACAACGTATTACGCCGCAATGCTTTGGGGAATTATGCAAAGCTGCTGCGAGAGGTGACGATCAACCCTCATATGGGTTTTTATCTGAACAATGAATTAAATCGTCCTACTTCACCCCAGTGTTTAGGATGTACACCTAATGAAAATTATGCGCGGGAGTTAATGCAATTATTTACCGTCGGTGTTGTTCAGCTCAACACTGATGGTTCAGTGATTCGTGATGCGCAAGGAAAAGTAAAAGAGACCTATACCCAGAAAGATGTCGAAGAGCTGGCGCGTGCCTTAACCGGTTGGCGGGGCCCGCCCAACACGACGGGGCTGCCCGACCAAAGTTGGCCGCACTATGGACAGGCGATGGTGCCCGAGAGTGCGAGCTTTTTGCATGACAGCGGCCAAAAGACAGTGATGGGCTCCACTCTTGCTGCGGGGATGAATGCCTCAGATGAGCTCGACGCGGTGGTCGCATTACTGCTCAAGCATCCGAACATCGCACCTTTTGTTAGCTTGCGTTTAATTCAGCATTTAGTTGGCAGTAACCCAAGTCCGCAGTTTCTCGCTCGCGTAAGTGCCGTGTTTCGTAACAATGGAAAAGGTGTGGCAGGTGACTTGAGCGCGGTCGTAAAAGCAATCTTATTAGATCCTGAGGCCCGTCAAGGGGACGTGTTGGGGGGCAACGATAAACAAGCTGGATATCTGCGTGAACCAGTTTTGTGGATGTCCGCAGTGTATCGCGGCATGGGTTGTCAGCACATGACTCGTGGAGTCTGGGAGAACAACGAATATATAGATCAGCCAACGAATCAAAATACGATTTCGCCTCCTAGTATTTTTTCATATTATCAAGCAACCGATAAGGCACCTGGTAGTAATCTTCTGGCTCCAGAACAGAAGCTTTTGAATACCATGGAGTTCACATCTCGCCTAAGTAGCTTGTCGTGGCGCTTGGGTAATAAGAGCAATCCTGCTTACCTAAGTAATCAACAAAGAAGCAAGTGTAATTTGGATGAACTGAGCACGGCTTTCGCAAAGTCGCCCAGTGATTTTGTAGACCTTGTGAGCAAACGCTGGTTCCGTGGAGCCATGCCAGCAACGCTGCGTAATAACTTAATCAGTCTAATTAATGGAGAGCGCTGGGAGAGCAATGAAGCGGGTGCATTGACCAGTTTACAGTTCGCCTTGAGTAGCCCAACTTTTGGAGTAATCAAATGAAACGCCGCGATTTCCTCAAAACGATTGGCCTCCCTGTGTTAGCAGGCGCCGGGATTAATACCTTGATGAGTGAAATGCAAACCAGTCATGCTGCGAGCAATGATTACAAAGCACTTGTTTGTATTTTCCTCTCTGGCGGGAATGATGGGCACAACACCTTGATTCCGACTGACGCGGCGTACAGCGACTATGCAAATGCTCGACCCATACTCGCCTTGCCGAAAGATTCTTTGATAGCACTGAATGGAAACAGTGCGGGTCATAGTTTTGGACTTCACCCGGGACTTGCGCCACTTGCCAGTCTTTACAATAAACAGCGCTTGGCGTGGATTGCCAATGCCGGGCCCTTGGTTGTGCCCGCCACCGGAAAACAAGTTATCAACCGCGAGGTTGCGATTCCACCGTATTTGATGTCGCACAGTGATCAAACCGCGATTCAACAGGGTTGGGGTGGCGATTTCGATCAAAGTGGATGGGCTGGTCGCGCACTAGAATTGATGCCCGCCAGTTATCAGAATAAGTTGAGCGCTGTGACCACCACATCAGATCGTACTTTGGTACTGGGGAAAAGTTCTAGTGTCTCCTTCATGTCACCCAACGGCGCACGCTATTGGGGACGTGCCGATCTCGCTTGGCCGCAAGGATATTGGGCGCAGGCGCTCAACAATATGTCTAAGTTGCAGTTCTCCAATCAATACGAAGCAGAATATGCGCGCACGCTGGACCTAAGTGTGAGTGAGTCAACCTTATTGACGCAAGTGTTCTTAAAAGCGGTCGAACCGAAAGCGAATTTCGGTAGCGATGATTTAGCAACACGTTTACGATCCTTAGCCAGTGTCCTCCCCGCATTTAAGAGTCTTGGGTTTAAGCGACAAGTATTTCTGATCAATTGGGGCAGTTTTGATACCCATTATTCGCAACGCGGTAGCGAGGCGAGAACGCAAGATGCGCAATTAGCGGTGTTGGGGAAAGCCATTGCGGCGTTTGATGAATCTATTCAAGCGGTTGGAATGGATACGGATGTGACTACGTTCTCTATGAGTGACTTTGGCCGCACACTGCGGCCTGCCTCCGGCGCCGGTTCAGATCATGCTTGGGGTAATCATTGGTTTGTACTCGGTGGAGCAGTCGCAGGTGGACAAGTTCTTGGGCAGTTTCCTTCGCTGGTGCTTGGTGGCGCTGAAGATGCTGATCCTGGACGTGGTGGTCGGCATGTGCCGACAACAAGTACTGATCAAGTTGGTGCAACCCTCATGCAATGGTTAGGTTTGCCGGCGTCACAGTTAAATAATGTTTTCCCTAATTTGGCCAATTTCACTCAGAAGACTGTGCCATTTATTAAAGTATAAAAACAAACTATCTGTGTTGAACATAGTCTCAATTCAGGCCAAGTTTCGGAAAGGATAAACAAAATGCCAGATCTGCATTTGAGTAACGGCAACGATGACTACACCCAAGCTTCGTCAGAAAAAGATAAGGGCATCAATATTTTTGGTGAAGCAGGCGACGATATTATTCGTAGTTTCGGTGGTAATGTCCTTGGTGGAAAAGGCAACGATACCATACAGCTGATACCAACGCCTGATCAGCCTTGGCGTCAAGTGATCGCCGCATATTGGGACGGCGCACCGGGCAAAGTCGTCGTTGATTTGTTAGCAGGTTCGGCACAAGATGGATGGGGCACGCGAGACACTTTAATTGGGGTTGAAGCGGTCGCAGGGGGCGGAAGTGAAAATGAGTTATACGGCACAAATAACGATAATAATTTCTGGATTAGTACATCGAAAAATACGGTAGATGGTCGCGCTGGATTTGATGTGCTGAACCTGCCATGGTTTTCCAGTGCGCCACCGAGCTGGTCAGATTTCATCATCAAAGTAAGTATTGATGGTAAGAGCGCTCAGCTAAGCTCAACAAAGTCCACAAACTTTAACGCCACGATCACCAATATTGAGGCACTTTCTCTTTGGGATGGAAGTGTGAGTACGCAACGACCATTGAGTGATTTCCTAACAGTACAAGATCTTGCGATCGGTGGCTTGGTGCAAGGTAATGCCTATCGTTGGAATGCTGGATCGCCTGTCAGCTCGGCCGTAGAAGTTAGTTTTAGTTTTGTAATGCAAGCACCTAGTAGCGGTATTGGAGCCAATCAATTTCGTACTTTTTCCGATGTTGAAAAGGACGTCGTCAGAAAGATCTTGAATGATACTGCTGCAGTCACCGGGCTTAGCTTCAAAGAGGTCGATGAGTCTAGTGGAAAGGTCGGTAGTGTGCGATTTGGCGTAAGTCAGCAAACCACAACCAAAGGGAGTAGTAATTTTCCGGGGGAAGCGGGCGATGCCGCCGGGGATGTTTGGATGGATCTTGAATCCATGTCTAAACTACTGCCTGGTAGCGAGGGCTATGCAGCTTTATTACATGAGATTGGGCATGCGCTTGGATTGCGTCATCCCAGTAATATTGATGCTAGTGATCATTATGCGCTAGAAATTCTGCCAGCATATAATCAGACGACTTATACCGTGATGTCGCAGAATTATTCGAGTGATGGCTTATTTCCTTCGAGTTGGGGAAATATGGATATCGCCGCATTGCGTTATCTGTATGGTAGTAAGCCATCGAACACAGGTAATAATAATATCGTCTTATCTGAG
>CALKVB010000662.1 GCA_937996605.1 uncultured Oxalobacteraceae bacterium
GGCGTCTACACACTTGAGTAATTACTCAGGCGCCTTGGTGTGCCAATCAGTTGCTAATTGAAATTGATGTGCCACGTTTAAGAGTTTGGCTTCCGCAAAGTAATTACCAATAATTTGAAGCCCAACCGGACGTTTACTATTCTTTTCTCCTTGGCCAAAACCACAAGGAATTGACATCCCGGGTAAGCCCGCGAGACTAGTCGATAGAGTAAAGATGTCAGCGAGATAGTTAGCCACTGGGTCATCGGATTTTGCGCCTAAGTCCCAAGCAACGGTGGGTGCGACTGGCCCCATGATGACATCACAGTGCTCAAATGCCGCTTGAAAATCTTGAGCGATCAAGCGACGAATTTTCTGTGCTTGTAAGTAGTAAGCGTCATAGTAACCGTGGGATAACACATAAGCGCCAGTTAAAATACGACGCTTTACCTCATCACCAAAACCTTCGGTGCGTGTTTTGCGATACATATCGTTGAGGTCTTTGTAATCAGCGGCGCGATGACCGTAGCGCACGCCGTCAAAACGGCTTAAATTCGAGGAGGCCTCAGCAGGGGCGATGATGTAATACACGGGTATCGATAGCTCTGTTTTAGGCAGAGAAATGTCGACCAAGCTTGCCCCCAATCTTTCGTATTCACTGAGTGCAGCACGCACCGCATGTTCGACATCACTCGCTAAGCCTGCGCTGAAAAATTCACGTGGTACACCTATGCGTAAGCCTTTCAAAGATTGGTTCAAGTCGCGCGAAAAATCTTCGCTCGCACGCGAGACGCTGGTCGAATCTTTTTCGTCAAAGCCAACCATCGCGTTTAATAGCAAACTGCAGTCCTCTGCCGTTTGTGCCATCGGCCCGCCTTGATCGAGTGAAGAGGCAAAAGCAATCATGCCGAAGCGGGATACACTACCGTAAGTTGGCTTGATGCCTGTGATGCCGCAAAAGGCTGCAGGTTGGCGAATAGAGCCACCCGTATCGGTACCGGTGACTGCGGGTGCTAAGCGGGCCGCAATCGCTGCAGCAGATCCGCCAGAGGAGCCGCCAGGAACCGCCGTGATATCCCAAGGATTTTTGACTGCGCCAAAGTAGGAATTTTCATTGCTCGAACCCATCGCGAATTCGTCGCAATTGAGTTTCCCTAAAGTGACTGTGCCGGCACGTTTGAAATGTTCGACCACGGTCGCATCAAACGGGCTAACGTAGTTTTCCAGCATTTTTGAACCTGCAGTAGAGCGCCAATCACGCGTCACGAAAATATCTTTGTGAGCGATAGGGATGCCAGTTAATGGCGTAACGTCGCCGCTCGCAAGACGTTGGTCTGCTGCTACCGCTTGCGTTAAAGTAAGTGCGGGGTCGACATGAGTGAAAGCATTTAATTTGTTGGCTTGAATGCGGTCAAGATAGTGCTGCGCGAGTTCTGTCGCGGAAACTTGCTTGCTGTGCAGCATGGAAGAAAGTTGCTTTAGGGTGTGCTTGTGCATAATTTACTCGATGAATTCAATCTCGTGCCGCTGGGATTCGCTCGCTCAGCGTTGTGTTCGGTCAGTACAGTGTTCTGTCGCAGGAAAAGTTGGGGGCGGCTTGTCGCGCACGCACTTCTGCCAATAAGGCGCCACCGATTATTCAATCACCTTGGGTACCAAATACAGGCCGTCTTGCGTTGCTGGTGCGACTTGTTGATATTCCTCACGATGATTTGTTTCGGTGATGTTGTCTTCGCGTAGTCTCAGACAAAACTCGGGTAGTTGTGCTGATAAAGGGTGGCTTAATGGCGCGACTCCAGTCGTGTCGATAGACTTTAATTGTTCCGCGATAGAGAAAAATCCGTTGAGCTTATTTAGCGTATTATTCGCCTCTTCTTCGTTGAGTTCGAGTCGTGCCAAGTTGGCGATACGTTTCACATCGGTAAGTTCTAGTGACATGGTGATTTGCACCTCAATGGTGTTCAAAAATAAGTGTTAAGGATAGCAAAAAGAAAACTATAGGAAGAGCGATTTAGGCGGTATTTTGATGAAATATTTCTAAAATACAAAGAGCACTTTTAGGGTTAAAAAAGCTCGAATTGAATTTGAGAGATTGCCTATGATTTCTAGGATTATAAGGTAGAATGTCGGGTTAATACTCTTAAAATCGCCGAAGATGCGAAGTTTGGCAAAAGCAAGCGAAGAGATCGGAAGAGCACACG
>CALKVB010000663.1 GCA_937996605.1 uncultured Oxalobacteraceae bacterium
GACGCCTGCCAGTACGTCCCGCACCTCCCGACCGACGTGGTCGAGATGGGCGCCGACTTCGTGTCCTTCTCAGCCCACAAGATGGTCGGCCCGACCGGCATCGGCGTCCTCTGGGGCCGCACCGACCTGCTCGACGCCATGCCGCCCTTCCTGGGCGGTGGCGGCATGATCGAGAACGTGACCCAGGACGGGTTCAAGGCAGCGGACCTGCCGCACAAGTTCGAGGCAGGCACCCCGCCGATCGCCGAGGCCGTGGGGCTCGGCGCTGCCGTCGACTACCTGTCAGCGCTCGGCATGGACGCGGTTCGCGAGCACGAGGTGCGGCTCACGTCGTACGCGCTCCGTACCCTCGCTACCCGCTTCGGCGACAAGCTCGACATCCACGGGTGCTGACAGTGGTTGCACTTTGTTGCATTTGCAGTTTCGAAACAAGGGTAATGCCAGTGATTCCGTTGCCGTGATACGAGTCTCGGGATCGTAATCGAAGCAGCGATGTAGGAAATACAGGCCATCGATACTCAACTTGGGAAAATAGTCGCGAAGTCCATTGCCAAGTTTGTCTTTGTGTTTTTGAACATAAGATGCGATAGCTGCATAGGGACATTTTTGCAGGATGTGAGAAGGAGGGATTCCAAGCGTTTTGAGTACAAAGGCACATTGTTGTAATGTGGAGTCTCCAGTCCACAAAGGCTGTCCCAATAAAAGTTCGGCAAACACACAACCAACAGACCATAGGTCGATGGCGGTGCTAAACGGTCCTGAGCGGGTGAGCAGTTCCCATGCCCGGTAAAAGCGGGTGACCACATATGCGGTCATGCACCGACTGTCTTGTAAAGGAACCTTCATGAAGCGTGCCATGCCGAAATCAGACAAACAAACCCTTCCAGTTCGGTCCAACAACATATTGTCCAATTTGATATCCCGATGTGCCACGTTTGCCGCATGTAGCACTTGTAAGGCTTGCAACAATTGATGAATCACGGCTACGGCTATGGCTTCGCTTACTCCTTTCCCGTGTGGAATGAGTTTACGAACTGTGCCATCCATTAATTCCAACGACAACCCTACCGATGCGTTTCCATTTTCTTTCAAATCCAGAAACATGACGTCATGGAACCGGACAATGTTGGGATGGGAAAACAACCGAAGTACAGCGGCTTCACGAAGGAAGGCACGCAGCATGTCTTCGGCATCTTCGTGAGGTCCTTTGAAATGGATAGACATCTGTTTGAGGGCCACTGGAACAGCATCCTTGCCTTTGTGGGCCCGATACACATTGGAATACGTCCCATATCCCAAAGGTTGGTCGTAATGAATCGCATAGGAAGAAGAATCCATCATGTTGGAAAATGAACTGTTTGGATGAAAACGAAGACGGGTTGACACATTTCAATTTCTATTTTGGGGAGCAAAAAGGAGTTTTTAACTTCTACGCAAAACCAACCTTCTCCTGTCGAATGAGTGGACAACAGTCTGAAAAGATTTTGGGAGATGTCGCACATTGATATTTCAATTTTAAAGCCGGGCGATCACTTTTCCAAAACGACCTATTACAAATTGGTGGCCAGAAATGCGGATGGAAGTTTTACGTGCCAAACCCAACATGGGGTCGACATTTCGATCGGGGCAACGATCGTGAGAGATTGTTGCTTCTCCGCCGATCAATTCAAAGAGACAAAAGAAGTGACCAGAACAGAGTTGGTACGGATCTTTATGGAGGAAAGTGGAGACCAAGTGTTTACCGTGGAATTCGAAAAGCAAGTCAAAGCCGAAGACGTGGAAAAGAAACTGACGGAACAAAAGTTTAACGAGATTGAACAGCAGGCCAAACGTCGCAAGCTGGTGGAGCAGTGTTTGCACGGAGAGACTCGTCGCATGATTGGCTACATGAAGAATGTCAACGATGGTTTGGGTCGAAGCACCGTAGTCGATTTGGAACAACCCGCGGGACAAGGGGTGCGACAAGTGGATCATCGCACCATGGTATCCTTGATTCTGAAAGGCACCAAGTATGTTGTGAAAAAGTAGCAGCGTCCAGAATGGATTGCTGTGATCGTCATTTTGAGTGTCTGTCTTGTAGTATTTCTATGGATTCAATGGAAATCGAGGGTAACACGCAAAAACTTTGCATCCGATGTGTTTCAAGATGTCGTCAAGATTCCAATAAGGGTCTAGATTCCTGGGGCATGGTGTGCTGCCAATAAGATCACAATTGAAGAACAAATCACGAGTCCGATATGAATCATGACCCGGTTGTACTTGCGTTTTACCAAATGATCGATCATGAATTCCACCAACGACCAAATTCCGACCCAAAATGTCACCAGTACGAAGGTGAAAGCCAGCGCAGTTGCATTGTCTCGAATGGGAATACCCATCACGAAGCAATTTTTATTTGTATCTCAGTTTGCAATATGTCAGAGATCTTTTACAACAAACGATTCATATTCTCAAAAGATTCAAACTCCCATCATGGAGACTCATTTTGTGGTGTTTTCCTAGATCGGAAGAGCACACGTCTGA
>CALKVB010000664.1 GCA_937996605.1 uncultured Oxalobacteraceae bacterium
ATTAATGTAGAACAAATGAAGACTGCCGATGCCGAATGTACCGCAGATCATGCCGTCGGCATCACCTTTATGTACCATCATGGAACCGATCAAAGTGTGACGGCGACGCATCTCCAGCTTCGCATATTGCTCGGTAATCCCCTGACGACAAGTCATCTGATGATAGGTTTGCCAGTAATCACGATACCGTGGATCCATCTCTGGATTGATCATTTCGAAATCAACGCCAGCGCGCAAACGCAAACCAAACTTCTGAATCCGTTGCTCTAAAATAGGTGGACGGCCAACCAAAATTGGACGTGCCAAATTCTCATCGACCACCACTTGCACTGCGCGTAATACACGCTCTTCTTCACCCTCAGCAAAAACAATACGCTTGCGTTCCAGCGGCGCTTTCTTGGCGATCTGGAACAATGGTTTCATGAAGGTGCCACTGTGATAGACAAACTGTTGCAAGCGATCGATATAGGCCTGCATGTCTTGTATCGGACGTGCCGCTACCCCACACTCTTCGGCAGCTCGCGCGACGGCTGGAGCAATTTTAATCATCAAACGCGGATCAAATGGCTTAGGAATCAAATATTCAGGGCCAAAAGATAAGTTAGAGATACCGTACGCGGAGGCAACAACGTCAGACTGCTCAGCCTGCGCCAAATCGGCGATCGCATGCACCACCGCAATTTCCATCTCACGCGTGATGGTTGTCGCGCCACAATCTAAAGCTCCACGGAAAATATATGGGAAGCACAAAACATTGTTCACTTGATTCGGAAAGTCGGAACGACCTGTCGCCATCACTGCATCGTCACGTACCGCTTTCACTTCTTCCGGCAAAATTTCAGGTGTTGGGTTTGCAAGGGCAAGAATCAATGGTTTTGGCGCCATCATCTTAACCATATCCTGCTTGAGTACTCCACCCGCAGACAAACCCAAGAAAATATCGGCGCCATCAATCACTTCGCGCAAACTGCGAGCGCTCGTCTCTTGTGCAAAACGTTCTTTATCAGGGTCCATCAATTCAGTACGGCCTTTGTACACGACACCGGCTAAGTCTGTGACAAAGATATTCTCAATCGGAAAACCTAGATCAACGATCAAATCCAAACAAGCCAAGGCGGCTGCACCTGCTCCGGAAACGACGAGTTTGCAATTCTTGATGTCTTTGCCGACCACCTTCAAACCATTCAAAATCGCCGCACCCACGATGATCGCCGTACCGTGTTGGTCGTCGTGGAAAACAGGAATCTTCATTCGATCACGCAATTTGCGCTCGATATAAAAACACTCTGGTGCCTTGATATCTTCGAGGTTTATGCCGCCGAAAGTCGGTTCTAATGATGCAATGATATCGACCAATTTATCTGGATCAGATTCATTGATTTCAATGTCGAAAACATCGATACCAGCAAACTTCTTAAATAAAACGCCCTTACCTTCCATCACCGGTTTGGATGCCAAGGGTCCGATATTTCCAAGACCAAGCACAGCGGTGCCATTGGTAATCACCGCCACCAGATTGCCACGCGCTGTGTATTTAAATGCAGCAGCAGGATCGGCAACAATTTCCTCGCATGGAGAAGCCACGCCAGGAGAATATGCCAGCGCAAGATCGCGTTGATTGGTTAATTGTTTGGTGGGGGTAACGCTGATTTTGCCCGGGGTTGGAAACTCATGATATTCCAAAGCTGCTTGGCGTAATTGTTGTCTAAGTAATTCTTTTTGTTCTGGCGAATCCATGTGCGGCTATCCTTTGTTCTAACGTAGGGGTACAGGGGCGATAGGAAGTTGGTCTCTATGCTTGATAGGTCTCACATTATCGCAGAGGTTGTACGACAACCTCTATTATGGCGCTTATGGCACTTTTGTGTAAGCCTTCGGTGGCTTGATTCTAGCAGACAGGCAACTTTTGCTTCATACGTATTTATACGGGTTTCATGATTTTTTTGCATAAAGTCGACTAATTCTACCTGCAAACAGGCTTGAATAGATTTCAGCTATCAAATTAATAAAATCAATTGTTTTTACATATTAATAGACTTCAACTAAGATTCACATCAAGCAAATGACTTAGCAGTCGACGAAAAACGATAGCAGTCATCACCTACATCTTTTGATCTTATTAGAGGATTTTATGAACACACCATCTGTCACTATTCAAAATCTTGAAGCTGCTTTTGCGGGCGAATCAATGGCGCACATTAAATACCGTTATTTTGCGAAACTTGCACGCGCCGCAGGTGCGGAAGACATTGCATTAGCGTTTGAAGCCACTGCCGAACAAGAAGTCATGCATGCATTTGGTCATTTAGACCTACTCTACCCCAAGGCTGAAATGACACCACAGCGTGCTTTAGAAATCGCGATTGAAGGTGAAACCTTTGAATACACCGAGATGTATCCGAAGTTCCGCCATCTTGCAGTTGAAGAAGGAAATCATGCAGCGGTAGCGGAATACGACGAACAAATTGCCGAGTCCAAAGAGCACGCCGAGCAGTTTAAACGTACTTTAGAGATCGCAGCCAAGCGTTTCGCTGCCTTGGCAAAAGTGGAAGAACGTCATGCTAAGCACTACCAAGACGTGTTAGACGCGCATCGAGCCTAATTCGAACCTAGCAACTGCACGCACCTGCAGTTGATTCTTTCAATAACACGCACCTATTCAAAACAAAACTCAATCGGAGTCAATTATGAAAACCTATCAATGTATCGTCTGTGGCTTTATCTACGAACAAGCACTGGGTCTGCCAGCAGAGGGCATCGCACCTGGTACCGCATGGGAAGATGTTCCTGAATCGTGGAGCTGCCCAGATTGCGGTGTCGCAAAGTCAGATTTCGAGATGATTGAAATCTAAACATTGGCAGCGCATTTTATTCATCTTATTCGCGGAAAATATCTATGAAACCCATCATCATCGTTGGCAGCGGCATGGCAGGCATTAGCGTTGTGCGAGAATTTAGAAAACTCGACAGCAACTCACCTATCATCATGATCACTGCTGACGAAGGTGGGTTTTATGCGAAGCCGAATCTTTCCAATGCTTTCGCCCAAAACAAACTCGCATCTCAACTACGAGCACAAGACGCAACTCAGGTGGCAGAACAATTAAAAGTCACCGTATTACAACAAACAAAAGTGATTACCATCGACGCAGAACGTCAAACCATCAACACTTCACTCGGCATCTTTGAATACCGCAGCTTAGTACTGGCAGTGGGGGCCAATGCCATTCAATTGCCGATCGAAGGCAGCAAGGAAACAAAGATCTTTTCGGTAAATCACCTCGACGATTATCAAATTTTCCGCACCCAACTCGGTGCGATTATTAATAGAAAGAGGACCGCGAGCATTGCAATTATTGGTGCTGGCTTAATTGGGTGTGAATTTGCTGATGATCTCGTTGGTGCAGGTTTTGAGGTTCACCTGATCGACCCTAATCAACATCCCATCGCCGCATTGCTCCCAGAGGAACTCTCCTTACAATTGCAGAGCGCACTCATAAACAAAGGAGTGCAAATGCATCTCGGCACCACCGCGACTAAGATCTCTCCCAACGGCGATCAAACCATCGTTCACTTAGCAAACCAGGAGCAACTTTGTTGTGACATTATTTTATCTGCTGTGGGTCTACGTCCGAACCTAGAGCTCGCACAATTATGCGCACCAACAGCGCTTGATACTGAGCGAGGAATACTTGTCGATGCTTATGGTCAGACTAGTGCAAAGCAAATCTTTGCTATCGGCGATTGCGCGCAATATACAATCAACAGTGATGGCAGGAGCCTTGTCCTCCCCTATATCGCGCCTATTCTCAGCGCAGCACGATCGATTGCTAAAACACTCAATGGCGAGGCAACACGCATTGACTTCAAACCCACGCCTATCATCGTAAAAACACCAAGCTGCCCTATTAGTGTGATCACTCCCTTTGGCATAGACCAAAGTGAAGGAACTTGGTCTTATGAGGTAAACGTAGATCAAATTCACCTTTGTCGCTTCACTAGCAATACTGGCAAACTATGCGGCTTCGCCCTCACCCCACACGATGCCAAATTACGTACTAGCCTGACTAACGAAATGACGACATAAGCCACCGCGTCCGGATTTAAATGTTGCTCACCGACACAATTCATAAAAAATTACAACACTCTCTGATTTGCATCACGTATTTGTATTGATATTTGTTTGCCTATTTCTCACATTTCCAGTATTTTTTCGGAACCTAAAAATTTGGGTGTGCCGGTTCTAAAAAATACATAATCGATACAGTCTTCACTGCTGAATCGGTCCTGAGGAAATTTCATGTTCGTTCCATGCATAGCTACACCAACGAGCGCGGCAAATGCCTTGCTTGCCGCTGATTTATCGTCGCAGGAAAGTTCTTCTAATCAGCGAAATGGTCAATCGCAGATCAAGCAAAGCCACTGATCGTTATGGTGA
>CALKVB010000665.1 GCA_937996605.1 uncultured Oxalobacteraceae bacterium
GAGAACTTAGTACTAACAATTGAACTAAGTCAGTCTGCCAGAGCAGCTGGCACAAGCCCATTGCAATGAGAGGTTAAGGCTCAGGAACGACAAAAGTTTTTGCTATTCGCTAGGTAATCAGAAATCACTGATGTCAAGGTTTCCCCATCCTCATATTCCAGGTCATCGATCTGCCACGCGCCTTCGTTGAAATTCAGTTTCACTCTGATAATCCACATTTCTACCCGATTAACAGCCCCTTTGGCGATTTTTGGATTTACAGAAAAGTGCGTAACATCTACTGTCGCCCGACCATCCTTCGGCTCGACGTTTCTGTAAGCGACCTCATTAGCACGACCCCAATTCCCGATAAAAACATCTGATTCAAAATAATATGGTTTATCGGTGCTAGCTTTTACCGATTCAAAACATCGTTTCTCGGCCTGCGATGCCTCGATAATCAAATTTTTTAAGTGTGGAGAAATAATACCGGTCAGTTTTTTTAGCTCTGCAGGGGTCGGAAGAGTGGATTTTCTCGTAGAAAGAACCCAGGAATAGAAATCCTGAAGCACTTTTTCTGGTGATCGTGATGCGGCCTGAGCAATCAAACTCAGACTCAACAGGCAAATTGCAAGTAGGATGCGCATTTTCGAGCCTTAACGTTGGAAATCAGCCGCACCGGTACGGGGGCTGCTGCATTGACTTGTTAGAGATGCGATACATATATTCCCCTAAGCCTTTGCTTAATCTCGATAGCTGTAGCAGTTCCCTTACGGCAGTAAACACACCCGCCATCAATTTTTAGTCCCAACTCTTTGTCTTGACTGAGCTTTGCGGGAAGGGAGTTGGAAAGTGGGCGATCATATATTCTTGTTTGATAGAGATCTGCCTGATTTGGATGCCATGAGGCAAGCACAAACATCTTCTTTTCTCGAGTGCCTCCAGTCCTAGAAAAAAATACTGATTCAATTTCAGCGTTGCGGCCTTCCGGCTCATATGAATCAATTTCTACTTTCTCATATTTGCCATTTGCGAGGGGAACAAAAATATAGCCGGTGACAATGCTACCGAACTTGGACTGATCTTCTTGCGGTGGTGGATATGGATGCACAAAAAAGGCAATTACAGCAGGAGAACCAAAGTGCCATTCTTTAGTTTCAATGACTGGGTGCGCGAGTTGGCCTTTGGCAGGAGCGAAGCGCATTGCAAAAGACTCTTTGCTTTCGTTCATTTCGCGATTGACTGCTGCGCCAAATGCTGAGGAGGCGCAGAAATAGATAAGAATGGCGTAGATGAGCCTTTTCATGACATCCCAAACTTTTAAAAAATGAAGTTTAACTCGGGATGTTCAAAAAGACAATTTGCTTCAAATGCCTCGAAAGCAGCATGAATGCTTGCTGTGTTTGGTTACGCTGAGCATAAGTACAGTAAAAGCAAATCGATAAACACATCACTTTATAAAAAGCGCCCAAACGACGTTTAATAGACCAAGTTCTAGAGCGCTAAGCCATGTTCTTAAAATTACCGTTGGCGTTCGCAGCACAATCGACCATTCGAATTGAAATCCGGAGCTAGGTGATTTTCTTGTTTTCAATTGAATTAAGGGTTTTAACCTCAGCAATTGATTCGGCCAGAACCGGAGCTCAGAATCAAAAGAAGGTCGACGCCAAACTCCCTCAATAACGTCTTTATGATCGGAGACTTAGGCTTGTTGCTCGATTTGAGTCAGTCTTGTCTAGAAATTTACCCCCGTCTATGCAAGAATGAGCAGCTTGGCAAGCTAGTCAGTTTTGTTTTTGGCATTCGATTTGGCACGTGCTTGCATTGACATCTACAACGATAAAAATAGGCGGAGTAATTAATGAATTCAATTATTGCAATTGTGCTGGCGTATTTGATCGGCTCGATTTCGTTTGCCGTGGTCGTCAGCCGTTTGTTTGGTTTGTCTGATCCACGTACCTATGGTTCTAAGAACCCAGGTGCAACCAATGTTTTGCGGACGGGGAATAAAGCTGCCGCGGCTTTGACCTTGTTGGGCGATGGCTTTAAAGGTTGGTTGGCAGTGTGGTTGGCCTTGACTTACCAATTCCAGTTTGACTTGAGCGATAGCACGGTGGCGATGGTGGGCTTGGCTGTGTTTGTGGGCCATTTGTGGCCCGTGTTTTTCAAGTTTGTGGGCGGTAAAGGCGTGGCGACTGCACTGGGCGTGTTAATCGGCATTAACGTATGGTTGGGTTTGGGGACGTTTGCGACGTGGTTGATTATTGCTTACGCCTTCCGTTATTCTTCATTGGCGGCCTTGGTTGCCTCATTGTTTGCGCCTTTCTATTACGCTTTGTTGTTTGGTGCGCGCGTAGAATTGTTGGCTGTGGTGATCATGAGTGCATTGTTGATTTATCGCCATAGTCAAAATATTGCAAATTTGATGGCAGGCAAAGAAAGCCGTCTTGGTAGTAAGAAAAAAGACGCGGCGGAAAAAGAAGCGCACAAACCGCATCATGAACACAAGTCACATAAAAAGCACTAAGGAAGTACTAATGTGTTTTGATGAAGAAAAGCCCTCGACGTGAGGGCTTTTTTTATGGGGTGTGCTTGTGCTTGTTTAGGCTGCGCTTAATTCGCTCAAGGGCCAACGTGGGCGTACGTTAAAGCTGTAGTTGTAAGTCGCCAAATTGGGGTTGGCTTTCAAACGCATCGCACCGGCGAAGGCAATCATGGCGCCGTTGTCAGTGCAGAACTCGAGCTCTGGGTAATACACGTCGAAGCGCTTTTTAGGATGAGGATGCGCCGCTGCTGCATTTAAGGCCGCGCGTAATTGCTGATTGGCGCCAACGCCACCTGCGATCACTAGGCGCTTTAAGCCAGTTTGTTTCATCGCACCCTGGCACTTGGCCACCAAGACATCGACTATCGCATCCACAAAACCACGTGCAACGTTGGCTTTGTCATCTTCACTTAATGCGTTTGGATATTTTTTAACGGCAGTGAGTACTGCGGTTTTTAAACCAGAAAAGCTGAAATTCAAATCTTTGGAATGCAGCATCGGGCGCGGGAAGACGTGCACTTCAGGCTTGCCCGTGGTCGCCAGTTTCGAGATCGCTGGGCCACCGGGGTAATCTAAGCCCAATAACTTCGCTGATTTGTCAAAGGCTTCACCGGCTGCATCGTCGAGGGTTTCACCGAGCAATTCATAGCGGCCTACACCATCCACGCGCATCAGTTGCGTATGGCCGCCCGATACCAACAAGGCCACAAATGGAAACTCAGGCGGGCGGCTCGCTAACAGTGGCGATAGCAAATGGCCTTCCAAATGATGAATGCCAATCACGGGTTTGTTCAAGGCAAAGGCTAGGCCACAGGCAACTGAAGAGCCCACCAGCAATGCGCCTGCTAGGCCGGGGCCTTCAGTGAAGGCGATCGCATCGATTTGTTTCTTATCGAGATTGGCTTTGCTCAACACTTCGCTGAGTAAGGGCAGGGCGCGGCGAACGTGGTCGCGCGATGCAAGCTCTGGTACGACGCCACCGTATTCTCTATGCATGGCGATTTGCGAATGCAGAGCGTGGGCGAGCAAGCCTTGCTCTGTATCGTACAGCGCTAAGCCAGTTTCATCGCAAGAAGATTCAATACCGAGGACGATCATGTTGATATGCCAAATTGCGCAGGCTTTGGCCTGCAAGAGGGCGCCATTATAAACGGTTTCAAGCGATTACCTGATGCAGGCGGGCGCTTTTAGATGGAGGTTTTGGGTAATTGATCTAGCCATTTTTGCAAAGCATCGCCATGTAAAGGTTTACTGGCGAAATAGCCTTGCATAGAATCGCAACCGAGTTCACGTAAGGTGTCGCGCTCGGCCGCGGTCTCTATACCTTCGGCGATCACGCTCAGGTGTAAGCCATGACCCATCTCAACGATGGTTTTAACGAGGCGCTGGGTTGATGGCAGCTGGTCGATGTTGATCACAAAACTGCGGTCAATTTTAAGTTCGGAAACTGGCAGCTTTTGTAAATAGGCGAGTGAAGAATGCCCTGTGCCAAAGTCGTCAATCGAAAGACCGATGCCCGTGTCGCGCAACTTCTGTAGTAGCGGAATCGCGCTACTGGGGTCTTCCATAATGCCGCTCTCGGTCAATTCAAGTTTGAGATTATTGGGGTTGACGTCATATTGTTCGAGGAGCTCGCGTACACGATCTGGAAAGTTTTGATCGCGCAAATCATTGGTGCTGACGTTGACTGCGATACTCAGTTCAGGGTGAACAGACTTCCAATCTTGCAGGCTTTGTAGAGCGCGCTCTAGCATCCATTTCGTGACGGCGCTGATATAGCCAGTGCGCTCTGCAAACGGTACAAATTCTGCAGGCGAAATGAAACCGCGTTGTGGATGCTGCCAGCGCACCAAGGCTTCAAAGCCATAGGTGCCCATATCAGCTAATTTTACTTTGGGTTGTAGCCACATCTGTA
>CALKVB010000666.1 GCA_937996605.1 uncultured Oxalobacteraceae bacterium
GCTGGTACCGCAGGTGCCATTGCCGTTTTTGGCGCGGGCGGTGCACTCATCTTACGACTATTCTTTGCCGTATTCATCGCTGCAAAAGCGGGCATCGCCACTTGGTTAGCAGTACCAATTTGCATAGGCCAAGCTTGCTCAGTCACTTCAGCTTTATTGTGTAACAGCACTTCGCTAACCAATTGAGGTACAGGTTTTCTCGCTGCACCGGGAATTTCTTTGGTTTCAACTGCTGCTGCCGTTAAACGCAATTGATAGACACCGTCTGGCAAGGCGCTCGCATTCGCTGCTGTACGGCCAGCCCAGTAGACTTGTTTGACGATCGCTTGGTTTAACAGTTTTTCAGTACCATTCCAGCTTTGGACGACGCGGCCACCCGGTGTGATCAGTTCCAATTTCCATGCGACGGTCTGTTCTTTTTGGTTCAGTGGAAAACTGAAATCCAAAGTAAAAGTACGAGACTCATCACCGGCACGCGCATTGGCGGCAGCGCGGTAAGGCACGTGTACGCTCGCTTCGAATTCGTGGTGATCTGAGATCGCTGCATAAACCGTAGAACTTGCAGTGAAAGTGAATGCGCTGAGCGCGAACAAGCCGATGGCTCCGGATTTACGCCGGATATTCTTCAGGTGAATCATGGTTTCCTCTCCCACATGTTTTGGCTTGGGCAGTGTGTCCCGCACCCAACATGGTCTTTGCGAACTGATGACGCAGCGCTAAAACGAATAACTCGTGTTTATACGCAGCGCTGAATCGCCATTTCTAGTTATAAAAATTTTTTCGGTATCGGCCAGGGTGCATTGGGTGCTCGCTGTGGAGCTGCTTTTTTTGCCTGAGATCAATACCCTTTTGTGTGTTTGTTTTGCAAACAGACGAAGCCTGACACAGCGATGTGACAATTCAATTACAAAATGACATCGGGTTTTCAAACCGAGAGGGGAAAAGAACGAAAAATAGACTGGTCTGCCCTCTGATCGAGCAATATTTTCGTGTGAAGGGCTAAAATTAGAGTAAGTGCTCTAACTGGTATTTTCGTGGCAAAAATGGAACGGTATTTTGTTCGGACGGTCGTGCTTTTTACTGTGGGAAATTTTGAATTTTGTGATTAAAATAACAATGATAATTTATGCTGATCATTGATACTTAGAAAGTGGGGTTCAACTCAGATTTGGTAATCGCAGCGCTGAATGGTGAATTGAAATCCTAAACTCGACAGAACCGGTGACCCCACTTTTAAATTAATCAATCAATCAATTGATCATATCCCGCGCCAAACGACGTGGCACTTCCCAATCGAGTTCCCAATCCCGTTTCTTTTCTAAGCTGTCGATATGCTTGAGTTTTTTGCCTTCGACAAATTTACCTGACAACAGCAATTTCGGTTTGGTCGGTGCGGAAACGTAGCCGCGTTCTTCCCACAAGGAACGTTTCATGGTGGTAGCAGCCAGGATGCCGTAGTCTGCACCGCAAGTGAGGCCTTTTTCTGCGACTATAGCTTCACCCGCTTTGATGTATTTCGCTGCGTAGATCGTGCCTTTGGTGGCGATCCAACGGCCGCTATGAATCTCACCATTCAAGCTCGTGATTTGACCGACCGCGCGGATCGTACCCCAAGCGCTGATGTCGCCATTGCTGTGGATAGAGTCTGCTTGCAGATTGCCTTGGCAGATGATTTCGCCGACGTAGATGCCACCGTGCACGGCGATGTCGGTTTCAGAAAACAATTCACCTTTGATGTTGATGTCACCATCGGCAGCAATCGCGATCGCGCTTAAATGGCCGCCTACGTATTGAATTTCACCGACATCGAGTACGTCATCGAGTTGCACATTGCCGTGGCAATCTAGGACGTCACAAGCGAGATAGCCGAGCACTTGAATATCGCCGTAGCCACCGAAAGTCTCGTGATGGGCATCGCGTTTCAAAATACTAGGGTGCACCAGCTTGTCGATAAACGAGCTGCCGTCTTTGGCGGGTTTGGCTTGATCGAACTCTAACAAGCGTGCCATCCACTCCGCATTCGCACCGGTTTTGAGCATGTGTTCAACATCGATATCGCCAGCGCAATCGAGCGCTTGGCCGACGTACAAAGATTGCACGCGAATATCGCCAGTCACGGTGAGTTTACCGAGGCAAAATACTTCTTCGGCTTCGAGGTGACCATCAACCAGTAAATCACCGCCAACGATCACTTGGTTGGTAATTTGCAGATCGCCTTGAATATGAGCGTCACCTGTGCAGGCGAATTGTTTGCGTTTGAGTTTCTTCGCGAGGAAGGGTGCTGGCGTAGTAGACATAGGTTTCTTTCTATTGGTCTAGGGTTGTGCTTCGACTTGTTTCAGCGGTGATTCGGCGTCGATTCAGCATTGAATTCGATGCCGCGAAACCGCGCCTTAGTTTAGTAACTTAGTTTGGTGACTGAGCTCACTAACTTAGCTAAGAAACTCAGTTGATAAGGGCGTTAAGTAGGCCGCCTTCGGCTAATTCACGAATCACGCGTATGGTATCGACATCTGCTTCATGATAGGCAGAGCGTCGATAATCATCGTACATTTCGTTTGCTTCGTCTTCTTCAACCGTATGCGCATCCTCGTAACAGAATCTGACGAAAAGACGATCAGGTTCCGGTTCTTCTATAGTCATGCGTAAAGTGGAAGCGGGGATCTCATTTTGCGCTGGCACCTGATAGTGCACGTAATCGTTGACAAGCATGCTGACATGGTCGGTCACGAATAAATTCCCATATTGAATTTCACGGGTCATTGCTACTTCGGTTCTATCAGTGATCACACATTGATCGATATACGAAATAAACATCTTTGGCGATTCAGCGCGCAACACTAAACCACGCCATAGTTGGGCGCGGGTTATGATTTCAACCATAGGGTTTTCGAGGTCGTTGATTTCAACGAGGTGTTCAAATTTCATCTTTATGCTCTGTTGTTCTTCATGTTTTGCAAACTAAACCGCTAGTTTACACCCGAAAACCTCAGAAGCCTAAAATCGACGCTGTTTTAGGCTGAGCCTTTAATCGCTGTCACTTCAATTTCTATCTTCATCCTTGGGTCGGCTAAGCCTGCAGAAATCATCATTGCAGCGGGGCGCACCTCGCCGAAATACTGCCGCAAAGTCGGCCAACACAAAGGAAACTCGTCGGCATTGGGCACGACATAATTGACGCGAACCACGTCCGTTAAACTCGACCCTGCTTGTTCCAATGCAGCGGCAATATTGCGTAGACACTGATCGGTTTGGGTCACGATATCATCGGAAATCGTCATGTTGCTGTAGTCGAAACCAGTCGTACCAGAAACGAAAACCCAATTTTCATGGACGACGGCACGTGAGTAGCCTATGGTTTCTTCAAAAGTAGAGCCTGAACTAATGCGTTGGCGTGTCATATTTTCTGATGCAGTGAGTTTGAAAAAGGGGAATTAGCGCGAGCGCTAATTGATGTTCGATAAGGCTTGGTTGAATCGTTTAAGTAAGTCTTCGGAGACACGATTCGCGCACATTAAATAACGTTCTTGTACTTGTGGCATGCCACTAGGGGTGTAAATATAAAGCTGATCGCCGTTCGGGGTACTTTTGATCAAGCTTTGTGCTTCTTCCGCCGAAACAAAAATGAAGTCAGCGCGGCGGGCGACTAACATTTTCGCCATATTGCGAGATTCCGCTGTGGTGGTCACGACTCGTACTTTGGAACGCTCGATCGCATCATCGATGATTTGACCATATGAGGCAGTTTCTTTTTTCAACAAACGAGCACCAGTTTGGCTCAGGGCTTGCAGCAAATCGAGTGAGGGTGGAATTTTTAAGTCTCGATGGATGAGCATAATTGAGGGGTGATCTTGATCGTGAAATATGGGTGCAGAAAATTTCCCGTAGCGGCTACGTTCATTAGTTTTAAACATGCCTAAAGCGCAGCTGGTGTCATCATTGCGCTCGATCACGTTGAGCTGACGTTTAAATGGTGTCTCCACCCATTCAAAAGGAATTTTCGCTTTAATCAGTGCGCGCTTAACGGTTTCGGCGAGCACTCCAGTTATTTTTCCTTGCGGATTTTTGTAGGCAAAAGGCTCACGGATTTCGAACAAAATCTTTAAAGACTCTTCGGCCTGTGCAGGACAACTGCACAAACTGATCGTGCCAAAAATACTGAAGCTGAGAATTTGAAGCAGTGAACCTTTCCACATCGTGTTGTAGCCCTTTATGTGAAATGTACAGCCAGATGAAATGCGATTCCGAGGTGCACGAACTTGCTTTGTTTGAGCGCTCTTCTATGCAGCATACGAAGTCGCTCGTCACTTGTCAAAAAGAATTGTTTTTGTAGTGTAATTGACTTGATTTCCTGTTATTGAGCTTCTCTGTCTTTGGGTGGAATCGCATAGGTAGTGACGACGTGCGCAACTACTTCATCACTCCCTTCGGAATACAAACTGACTTCGCCGACCGCCAGTGTTTTTCCCACCTTGAGTAAGTGACATACACCAATGATGGCACGCTCAGCAGAAGGTTTGCGTAGAAAGTTGATATTCAAATTGGTGGTCACGGCCAGCGGCACGATGCCGATTTGATTGAGTACGGCAACATACATGGCGACGTCGGCCACGGTCATTAAGACTGGGCCTGAAACCGTGCCTCCGGGGCGCAAGTGGGTGTTATTGATCTCTTGCCTGACGCTAGCAGTACGATCACCCAAAGATAAAACCTGTACCGTACTTTGCGGGAATTCAGTTGCCAGAAAGGTTTGCATGTCCTTCGTTTGCATCATGCTCTGTTGTTCCATTTCACATTTATAAAAACTTAATGAGGCCTTCAAAATTAATCACGCGCTCAGTGCTTAAGTTTCTGTAGAATTTATCGATCGAATATTGCTGTGGTTGTACCCTAACTACTAGCTTGCTTTGGTGAATGCGATAGCTTCTCCATTATGCCCTAAACCTCTCTTTACATTGTGAGTGCACTATGTCTAATCAAACACCAATGCGTCGCGGATTTCTAAAAACTCTTGGTAGCTTGAGCGCTGGATTGGCGACGCTCACTTCCACTCAAGTTCAGGCGCAGGGTAAGACTGGCGTTGCCACTACTCGTCCGAAAGCAGGTAAGTACATGGGAGACTTTATCGCGCCTAAGCTCGATAAAGTCAAAGTGGCCATTATCGGTGTTGGGGCACGCGGATCAGGCCACGCATCTCAACTTGCCGAGATTGAGGGGGTGCAGTTTGTGGGTATCGCCGATGTGGTGGAAGCGCGTGCCCGCAAATCGGAAGCTGCAGTAACGAAATTTGGACATACACCTAAAATTTATTTTGGGGACGAAAACGGCTGGCGCACGATGTTGGCTGAGACTAAGCCCGATGTCGTATTTATCGCGACGCCATGGAGTACACATGCACCGATGGCAATCGCCAGTATGAAAGCGGGGGCGCATGCCTTCGTCGAAGTGCCAATGGCAACCACCATCAAAGATTTGTGGGAAATGGTAGACACTTCAGAGGCTACGGGCCGTCATTGCATGATGATGGAAAACGTCAATTACGGACGCGAAGAATTGTTGTACCTGAACATGGTGCGCCAAGGTGTGCTCGGTGATTTGCTACACGCTGAGGCGGCGTATATCCACGCCTTGCGCTTCCAGATGGAGAATGGCGATTCGACAGGTTCATGGCGTACTTTCGAATACGCGAAACGTAACGGTAATTTGTATCCTACCCACGGTTTAGGTCCTGTCGCGCAATACATGAATTTAGCGCGTGGAGAGGATAACTTTGGACGAATCACTTCGTTCTCCTCACCAGCCAAAGGCCGTGCCGTTTATGCGCAAAAGTCGACCAAACTGACTTCGCCTAAATTCAAGGAACTTGATTTTAAAGGCGGTGACATCAATACCTCGATTATCAAAACACAGTTAGGTCGTACCATCATGGTGCAATGGGATGAAACGACACCTCGCCCTTACACCCGCCACAACATGATTCAAGGGGTGAATGGAGTGTTAGCGGGTTTTCCAAATCGTATCTCTGTCGAGGGCATTACGAGTAACTACCACAAGTGGGCGGAAGGCAAAGACTGGGAAGCGATTGCACAAAAATATGAACATCCTTTGTATGTCCGTTTAGGCGAATTGGCCACCAAGATGGGCGGTCACGGCGGCATGGACTTCTTGATGCTTTATCGCATCATCGAATGTTTACGAAATGGCGAAGCACTTGACCAAAATGTCTACGAGGGAGCTTTCTGGTCTGCGGTTGGGCCATTGAGTGAGAAGTCCGTGGCGGAGGACGGTAGTTCACAAGCTTTCCCTGATTTCACCCGTGGTGATTGGAAACGCACGAATCCTTTGAAGATTATTGCTTAGAGAAACAAAAAACGCGGAAGGCTCAATGCTTATCCGCGTTTTTCTGAGTACTAGACTTACTTGGGCTGTGCAACCCAGTTCGAGTATCGATCTTTCATCTCTACTTTCGCTTTCTTGAACGGGATCTTAATGTCAATTTTACTTTCCGATTCGATAGGCAGGCTAGCGCCGTTGGAGTCTAATTGATACAGCGTGGTGACATTCCCTTCAAAGGCCATGGGCATGCTCATTTCGAGTACACGTTTTTGGATTATGCCACTTGCAGGATCTGCCCATAATTTTAGGGTACCACCTGACTGTTCAACCACGAATAAGACACTAGGTTTGCCGTTCAGTGATTGATTGTCGTTGCGTTTAAATTTGGCGTTGGGCGCGAAAAATTCCGCTTCCATAGGTGCAAACATTTCCTCAAGATCAAACGCCGCAGGTTTTTTATTACCATCTTTAGGCTCTGGATTGATGCTCAGGATGGTGTACTGTGCTTTGCCTTTATCCCAACCTGAAAGCTGTTTTTTGATGGTAATAGTCTTAGTAGGATCGCCATCTTTGGTGGCAAGGATCAATTGCTCGACATCTTTTGCTGCCCACTTTTTTGTTTCTTTATTGGAGGCGATCACTTTCGCCCAAAGAGGATCGACATCGGCGGCAAACGCTGGAGCAAAAGCACTTAGCGCAAAAAAAGCGGCACATATTGAATTGCGAAATAACATTTATCACGACTCCTTTTTGATGGTTGAATTTTGCTTACTAATTAAAATTGAATACGGATAAGTGATGCTGATTACGCTAGAGTGCTTCAGGCGTGCTGAGCGAAACAATAAAGTTATCGCATTTGGTTTGGCCTAATTTTTCGAATCGTTGTGGGCTTCCTAGCGGCTCTTGGAACTGAATACGCGCAATGCTTTGTTTTTGATTCAGGTCTAGCATCGTTTGAAACACTTGATTGATGGTCATGCGTAGATGGGATACTTCGAACAACTGCATGACGTGATAGGTGGTGACGCTACCATCAGGTCCGGAAACTGTTGCTGCAATGGCGCCAGGGGTGTCTGCTTGCGCCTGAACGAAAGTGAAGTAGCTTGCGCTAACGGCTTGGCCATTTTTGACGGTAATCGTCACATTCGGTAGCGCATCCATGGTGTCACATTGAGGGACACTGGAATACACAAAGCGATAGTTGGAAAGCTTGTTTGCGTTCCACGTGCTTTGATGTTGCAGTATTTGTGCTTGCGTAATTTCAACGGGCGTCGGTAACAACTCAGCTGTTTCGCCACCACATCCTGACACCAGCATACCCGCAAAGAAGACAGCACTGAAGCAATGACTTCGTATTTTCATCACAGAACTTGGATTGAATAAATTAATCAGGTGATGATTATAAATGATAATTATTTTTACAAGTAAATTTTATTTGCAAAAGTATATTGGTCGCACTTAGCTTACCGCTCACCTATAGACCACCGTAAGATGACACGAGGCAGTTGATGCGTCGCTTTGTCGCTGGTTCAGCGATAGATTTTATGCGAAGCGATAGGCGGTCCCGTGGTTATATGGGACGCCAAGGCGAGAGTTAATTAAGTACCAGAAACAACTTGTAAATCAATCGTTGAACATTGATTCCGTCCACGCGATTTTGCGTGATACATGGCGATATCAGCGCGTTGTAATAGGCTTTCGAAGTTTGCGTCATTGTTGTTCAATTGAACAACACCAAAGCTTGCGGTAATGACTTGGTCTCCTACCTTTTGTTTGGCGACTTCAGTCAATTTTTCGCGCAAACGTTCTGCGAACTTCAGTGCACCGTCCTTTTCGCTATGAGATAAAACGATGAGAAATTCTTCTCCACCAAGTCGTCCGACATAATCAGTACCCCTGATCATTTCTTTGCAGACGGCGCCTACACATTTCAGTACTTTATCGCCCTCTGCGTGACCAAATCTATCATTGATTTCTTTGAAATGATCGATATCGAACGAGACTAAAGAGAGTGGTGTGTGATAGCGCTTGGCGCGTTGAAATTCTTGCTCGCCTTGCTGAATAATTTGACGCCGATTTAGCAGACCAGTGAGTCCATCATGTTGCGCCAAATAACGTGTGCGACGGTAGGCTAACAGCAGGCATATCAGTGTTAATGCCATGGCGCCGGTGAGTGTACTTAAGATCCAGATTTCGCGTTTTTTGTTATTGAGCATCAAGCTTTCGATCGCTAGTTTTTCTGCGAGAATGGCATTCTCTTTTTCTTTCCTTTCTGAATCGAACTGCTCGCGTATCAAGATGGTTTGGCTATCGAGTGTTTGTCGAGAGGATTTGTGAAGAAGTTCAAATGCATTCACCATATGCTGGTAAGCGGACTTGTGATGCCCCGCCGCCGCCTCTGCATCGGCCAGTGTCGCGTAGGCATCCCATTGCAAAATTAGATCGTCTGAAGCAAGTGCAAGTGCGAGACTTTTCTCACCGTACAACACTGCTTTATCTGCTTTTTTTAAATCAGCATAATTGCCTGCGAGATGGGTGTAGATGTTTGAAATTTTTTGCTGATTTCCTAATTTCTCGTACAACGCAGCAGATTGTAAATATGGTAGCTCGGCGAGTGTGAATTGTTTGAGTTTGCTATAGAAGTAACCCTTTAGCAGTAGCGCATAGGCCTCGGCATTGAGGTTGCCGCTTTGCTGAAATTCTTTGATGATGCCATCGATTTTCGCTAGAGCTTCCTCGCGTCTTTTTAAGGCATTGAGTGAACGGGCAATGCCCATTTCACTGTAGAGGACAATTTGTTTATTGGATGCAGGTGTAATTTCTAATGCTTTCTGAAAATAGTCGAGACTTTTACCAAATAGACCAATGTTGATTTGCAGCTCTGCCAAATCGAGAATCGCTAAGGCTTTGAGAGAGATTGGGGCGCCGTCGGCGTCGATGATATTGTTAAATTCCTTGGTTGCTGTTTCATTTTGGTTCAACGCCATGTGAGTGCGACCGCGTGACAGCGCTCCCCAGTAACGCGTTTCTTGGTCTACATCTTGCAAATTAGGGCCAAGTTTTTGATGTATGCGCATCGCCTCGTATAACTTGCCGCTGAGGTTAAGGGCGTCCGCTTGCATAATCTGAAAAAGTATTTCTGCTGAATTTGCTTTAAGCTCGTGCGCCAGCGCTTGGCCCTCTTGCGCGGCTTTTAACAATAGATCATGCCGACGATAGAGATCAAACAATTGCACTTGTTTGATATAGAGTTGAAGTCGGTACTGCGGATCTGTGGTGGATTTGAGTTCGCTAGAAATAAGCGATTCGGCTGCTGGATAGAACTGCTGACTGCGCGCGTTAATTTCTTCCAAGTTGCTTTGTTGCGTTGAATTGATTGCCATCGTAGGCAAGCAATGACTAAACGCCAGCAAGACTAAGATACTTAGAGCGTGGTGCTGCCAAGAGGCATAGGCGATGGGGGTGTTAAGGCTAACTTTCATGGTGACCAACTCCCAACTTGCAGTGAGCGGAATCCCTTCAAGTCCCTTGAGGTTTTCACTGGTCAGCTTGAATTAGCGTGATCGAGAAGTCTCAAAGGGAAGCTTCATTTTAGATTAATTTTTCGATGGCGCACGGTAAAACTGAAGCGTATCGAAAGAAATGAGGTGAATGGTCTCAGAAATGTCGCTTTCGATACATGCTACCAATAGCGTTGTGATATTAAATTAAACAATGGATAATTACTTGATGATCATATTGTCATTTGCGCCTAAATTGCGGCATGAAAAAACTTCAATTCTGGTGTGTCTAGGTGAGTTTAGCGCGTAAAAGACTTGTACTGAGTAAATAAGCTAGGCAGTGTTTTTGCTCACTACTCTGTGAGTGCTCCACCTATTTTAAGCATGCGTTGATACGTGATCTGGTTTCTGTGCGTGGGACAAGTCGCGCTGGATATTTTTATAAGTTGCGCCAAGAGAGCGTCAGTGAGTGCTGGGTATTTACTGAAGTCTCTTAAGACTATTTTGTAGAGTAGAAATAGAAATGAAAATTCGAATGGCATCAATCGATGATGCAAGTGCAATCGGGCAGTTACATGCAGAGAGTTGGCGTAGCGCTTACGCTAACATTCTGAGCGTTGATTATTTAGCTGGTGGTATTGATGCTGAAAGAATTGAATACTGGCAGAATCGTTTAGCAAAACCTGCGGTAAATTTACGTGTTCTGGTGGCAGAGGATCAGGAAAGCATGATTGGTTTTGCTTGTTGTTTGCTCGACAGTGATACAAGTTGGGGTAGCTTACTCGATAATTTGCATGTTAGCCCTCGGCTGAAAAGGACTGGCATTGGTCAGAAAATCATGTGGCGGATGGCAGAACTTTGTCAAATGCAAGCTATTCACAAGGGCTTGTATCTGTGGGTACTGGAACCGAATCAAGATGCGCAACGCTTTTATCGAAGGTTGGGCGCGACGCATGCAGATTCTGACATTTGGTTCCCGCCAGGCGGAGGGCAAGTCACGAAATACCGCTATGTATGGCCGGATGTTGGCATATTGTGCACGTCACAATGATTGTGGATGACTTCAACTTTTGTTCGTGAAAAAAGTGTCTGGGTGTAGCTATCCTTAGGGACGGTAAAGAATATACGAATGTTGATGAGCGTTGATTGACGCATGGAAGCGGCAATCCTGAGGCAAGTTGTTACCGGATTTACGCCCAAAAGGCATTACTCTTTTTTAGCATTGATACCTAAGGTGCCTGCATTCAAGTTGGTGCACGGTTCGGTCTCTTTGCCATTGAGGGCTTCCATCATCGCGTCGATGAAGACGCGAGTTCGAGCTGGCATCAGGCGTCTGCCTGGAAACACCGCCCAAGCGTTAAATTCTGGCGAATGCCAATGCGGCAGGATACGGATCAAGCTTCCTTCATGCACGTGGCAACGTGCAAATTGTTCAGATAATAGCGCGATGCCCATGCCCTCAAGTGCTAGTCTTCTGAGCATTTCGGGTGAGTTGGCGGTGGCGATGCCAGGCGGTACACCTTCCCACGTTTGATCACCTGATTTGAGCCTCCATACCGCAGGGTCTCCATTGCGTGCTAATAATCGCAAGGTCTTGTGTTCCATTAGTGCTTCTGGTTCTTGCGGCTCACCAAACTGAGCGAGATAGCTCGGTGCTGCATACAGACTGGCCGAAAACACCGCGAGCAGTTTAGCCGCGAGCGAAGCATCATCTGGCAGGGTGCCCATGCGAATCGCCAAATCAAAATTTTCGCCGATGATATCGACACGTCGCGGTGTAAGGTCCATTTCTAGAGTAATGGCGGGATACTTTTTGATGAACCGCACCAAGAGCGAGCTCATGGTGTTATTGGCGAAGTCGGCTGGCATAGAAACACGCAAACGCCCACTCGGTTCAGATTGCCTGAGTTGGGTTAAGGCGAGCGTTGCTTCGACTTCTTCGGTCACTTGCTGAGCATGTGCTAATACGCTATTACCAAAATCAGTAACTACGAGCTTACGAGTTGTTCGCAGAAGTAAGCGTTCCCCCAACTGGGTTTCTAAAGCACTCATGCGGCGCGAGAGAGTGGACTTTGGAATGGCTAAGCGTTGGGCAGCTTTGCTAAAACTACCTTCTTGCACCACACGGGCGAACAGCAATAAGTCATTGGGGTCGAGTTGCATACGGATTTCTCATTGGTTCAAATATGGAACAATCATATCCATTTTATGGTCTTCCGCATAGTTTTTGGAACGTATAAAGTGTGCTTACTTTCAACGCAGCGACCCAAATGACTGATCGCTGAAACAACGACAAGGAGCGACACCATGAACATTTTGCAAATCAATTCCAGCGCCCGCGTAGCAGGTTCTCATTCCACTAACTTGGCTAATCAAGTCAGCGCCCGCTTGCTGGAACAACATGTCAATGCTGAATTCAAATTGCGCGATTTAGCGGTTACACCTCAGCCGGCTTTAGATGAAGTGGCATTGCAAGCTTTGTTCACACCAGCCGATAAACGCACACCAGAGCAAGCAGCGCGCGTTGCGCTCGACGATGCATTAATCGCCGAAGTGCAAGCGGCAGACGTGGTGGTGATCGGTGCACCCATGTATAACTTTGGTATTTCATCGCAATTGAAAAATTGGATTGATGCTATCTCTCGTGCACAAGTCACTTTCCGTTACACTGCGACTGGCCCAGAGGGTTTGCTCAAAGGTAAAAAAGTATATGTGGTATTGACGCGTGGTGGCTTGTATCGCAATACACCGAATGACACGCAAATGCCTTACCTGAAAGCCTTTTTTGCTTTCCTTGGCATGACTGACGTTGAATTTATCTACGCTGAAGGTTTGGCGATGGGCACAGAAGGTGAGCAACGCGCGATTAGTGAGGCACAATCCCAGATTGAGGCATTGGTCGCCTAAGCCAAGCAAACGTCGTGAGATTATTGTTAGTCCAAGACAGCCCTTGGACTAATCAACACAACAGAAAGAGAGAAATACCATGAAAACCGCAGTCACTTCAGAAGTCATCCAACAATCGCGCGCAGTTGAGCAATTGGTGGTGGGTCAGGCCACCTCCGATGGCGCTGGCGTGAAGTTGACCCGTGTGTTAACCCAGCCTTACCAATATCGTCTCGATCCATTTTTGATGCTGGATGCCTTTGGTAGTGATAATCCCGATGAGTACATTGCTGGCTTTCCCGACCATCCACATCGTGGCTTCGAAACGATTACCTATATGTTAGAAGGTCGCATGCGTCATCGTGATAGTGCAGGGAACGAAGGCTTGCTGGAGAACGGCGGGGTGCAATGGATGACGGCCGGGCGTGGCGTGATCCATTCAGAGTTGCCTGAGCAAGAGCACGGACGTATGGAAGGCTTTCAGTTGTGGTTGAATTTGGCTGGCAAAGACAAAATGACGCCGGCTTGGTATCGCGACTTTAAGGCCGCAGATATTCCTGAAATTGAAACCGATGCAGGTGTTATTGCGCGGATTATCGCCGGACAAAGCCACGGTATTGCGGGTGCAATGTATCGCGCTACGACAGAACCGATTTATCTCGACGTGCATATGCCAGCAGGATCAAGTTTTACGCAGGCGATCCCTGCGGATTTCAATGCTTTCATTTATGTGTATCGTGGAGAAGTGAAAGTGGGTCAACAGCAAGTGCCTTTGCAAAGAATGGCGATCTTGAAGAAATGGCCGATGGCGGATGGCGTTAGCATCACTGCCAGCGAAGATGCACGATTAATACTCGTGGCGGGGCGACCATTGGGAGAAACCATCGCGCAATACGGTCCTTTTGTGATGAACTCACAAGAGGAAATTTTCAAGGCGATCGATGACTTCCGACATGGGCGTTTGGTTGATACGATTACCACCAATCTGGGACAAGGCATCTAAGTAGTTGGCAGAAAATATCTGCTTATAATACCCGCGAGCATCTCGGTGATGTTCGCGGGTGCACTTACGTCTATCGTCTAAAATATTGCTGCGCCTCTGGCTAACATCGTTGAACTTACCGCTATGGCGTTGGAATTTGTTGATTGCGATTTTTTTGCAGCTTTGTTTAACATTCCTGTTTTAACGTCTCCTTTCTATGACCATAGCTTGCTTGCGTGACAAAAGCCGATTGAATAGACTTACTTTGAGCAGCGCGACAGGTGTGAATGTGGTTTTTTGATCATTTACAGAGTTATTCAAACCATTAGAAACCGTTCCAAGTTCGTTGGTAAAAGGTAAGAAATAGTCAAATGTGTTTGAAAGTAGTGTTCAAATCATGAATACTTAGGACATCATTGATGGACAAGTTCGCAAAGCCAAAGCATCCAGCATATGCAATGGCAAAGCGAATGGGTCGAGTGAACTATCGTAGAGGGATAGACGTGCAATCGAATTTGGCGATACTCCTGCAAATCTGCGTGTTGTCTTGCGCAGTATGGTTGCCGGTGAAAGCGCAGAATCTCGATAAGAGCATGTGCCCGCGACAGACTATCCGTTTTGCACATTATGAAATGGGCTCGCTCTATACCAAAGAACACGGAGGTATAGATGAAGATGTGCTGCAAGAACTCATCAAACGCAGCCATTGTTCTTTTTCAATTTCAGTACCTGCTAGTGCCAAAACATTAGATTTCACTTATGTTGGTTATGGTTCAGCATCTGCATCAATTCCAGCAACAGGTGGTATCTCGGTTACATTAAAATCTGCATCATCAGACATTGAAGGTGTGGTTGTTACAGGTTATTCAAGAGAGAAAAAATCACAATTCTCAGGAGCCGCTACCGTTTTATCTGGCAAAACAGTTGAAACTGTGCCAGTTGGTTCTTTCGATCAGGCTTTACAAGGTAGAGTTCCTGGTATGTTAGTTAACTCTGGTTCTGGTCAGCCTGGTAGCAGTGCAACTGTAACTATTCGTGGTATTCAATCAATTCAAGGTGCTGGTACTCAGCCACTTTATGTAATTGATGGTGTACCAATGCCTGCATTTGATATGCAAACCATTAACCCGAACGATTTTGAGTCGATTACT
>CALKVB010000667.1 GCA_937996605.1 uncultured Oxalobacteraceae bacterium
ATTGCCATGCAACTCGTCCAGAACGTGAGCCGCGTTGCAGTGCCAATTGCAAGGCTTCGGTGCGAGATGTTGCAATAGCCTTAGCATCGCACCCGAAGCTACGCAACCAGTGAGCTACGATATCAAGATAGTCATCTTGTTTGAACGAATAAAACGAGACCCACAGGCCAAAACGTTCAGACAAAGAGATTTTTTCCTCAACCGTTTCGCCAGGGTGCAAATCACCGTCGTCAGCATGTACATATGTCGCATTGTCCGACATTTTTTCAGGCAGCAAATGACGACGATTTGAGGTCGCATAAATTAAGACATTAGCAGAAGTGCCTGCGATACTGCCATCGAGTGCGACCTTCAGGGCTTTATAGCCAGCTTCACCTTCTTCGAACGAAAGATCATCGCAAAATAGGACGAATTTTTCAGGGCGATCGGCAACGAGTTCCACGATGTCTGGTAAATCCGCCATGTCAGCTTTATCGACTTCAATCAAACGCAAGCCTTGATCCGCAAAATGCTGCAAGCAGGCTTTAATCAAAGAGGATTTACCCGTGCCACGAGCTCCAGTCAGCAAGACGTTATTGGCTGGTTTTCCCTGCACAAACTGACGCGTGTTTTGTTCAATTAAGCGCTTCTGCTGCTCGATATGCTGCAAGTCATCAAACCGCAAAGTTGCAGGCACTTTGACCGCTTGCAGGTAGGCCTGCGCTCCGCGCTTACGCCAACGAAACGCCGTACTTGCGTTCCACTCAGGCGCAGGCATCTCCGCTGGTAGCAAGTGTTCTAAGCGATCGAGCAAATACTCGGCCCGTTGCAAAAATTGATCGAGAGCAGTCATGGCATCTTACAAAAGAAAAGCGTCTGGCACTTCGCTAAGTACCAGACGCATTGATACTACAAAAATCAAGAACGATAATCAGCGTTGATAGAAACATAGTCGTGCGACAAATCACAGGTCCAGATCGTAGTCTTCGCGATACCGCGTGAAAGTTTGACACGTATGGTGATTTCACTTTGCTTCATCACGCGTTGTCCATCTTCTTCTTTGTAGTCTGGATTGCGGCCACCATTTTTCGCGACCCATACATCGTCGAGATACAAATTCAATTTACTCACGTCTAAATCATTCACGCCAGCATAACCAATCGCTGCCAAGATACGACCGAGATTAGGATCAGATGCAAAGAAAGCTGTTTTGACCAACGGTGAATGGGCGATGGAGTAAGCAATTTTGCGGCATTCTTCAATATCGCGGCCTTCTTCAACTTCGATGCTGATGAACTTAGTCGCGCCTTCACCATCGCGCACGATCATGTGTGCTAACTTTTGTGATAAACCAATCACCGCCGTGGCAAGCGCTTTGTATTCAGCTGAATCGATCTCATTAATTTCTAAATTCGACGCCCCGGTAGCGATCAACATAAATGAATCATTGGTTGAAGTATCGCCGTCAATGGTAATGCTATTAAATGAATGATCGGCCGCAGTTTTGACCAAATGATCCAACACCGGCTGCGAGACTTTGGCATCTAAGGCTAAGAAGCCTAGCATGGTCGCCATATTCGGCTTGATCATGCCCGCACCTTTGCTAATGCCGGTCATGTTCACACGTACGCCATTAATCACAACGAAGGTCGATGCTGCTTTCGGTTGTGTATCCGTGGTCATGATCGCTTCAGCGGCCTCTAACCAATTATTTTCGCTCAGGCTGGCAATCGCTGCTGGCATACCAGCGACTAAACGGTCAACAGGTAACTGTTCCAAGATCACGCCCGTCGAAAATGGCAAAATTTGTGAAGGTTCACATTGCAAATACTCTGCTAAGGCAACACACGTGGCGTTGGCAGCAGCTAAACCTGCATCACCAGTACCCGCATTGGCATTACCTGTATTGACGATCAATGCACGAATAGGACCAACCGCCATGTGAGGGCTTTCAAGATGCGCTTTACAGACTTGCACCGGCGCCGCACAAAAGCGATTTGTCGTGAACACGCCAGCCACTGTCGCTGTAGGGGCCAGTTTCATCACTAAAACGTCTTTGCGATTTGCCTTACGAATCCCTGCTTGTGCGTAACCGAGTTCGATGCCTTTTACTGGAATCAGGTCAGTAGCGACGGGAATAGGAGAATTAACTGCCATGGTGCATGTCCTAGAATGAAAATCAAGCCAACATTGTAGGATATTTTTCCTCGGCTTTTGCAGCGCATCTGTTGTTTTCTACTATTTTAGAGCGAAAACTAAGACCTATCAGGCGATAAGCTCGCAGCGAAATGATTATTTCGACATTGTCTGACGCTCTGCTCACAAACAATGAGCAACTAGAAAGGGACTATTTGGCCAGGTTTCTACAGCGGCGTTTTTTGGACAAACGCGAGAATATATGTATTGCAATCACGAATTGCGAATTCACGCGTGCCATAAGGCATATCTTGCAAAGGCCAGACCACTTCGGCTTTGTCTTTGTATCGCTCAAATCGCTCATCCACATCGACAACGGAGATATACACAGTACCACTCATCTGCGCAGGCATTTGCCATAGATTCAGTCTGGTCAACATAATGTCGACATCATCGAGTTGCGCCAAAATAGTGTCTGAATTTACCTCTTCAATACGAAAGCCAGATCGGAAGAGCACACGTCTGAACTCCAGTCACCTTGTACTATCTCGTA
>CALKVB010000668.1 GCA_937996605.1 uncultured Oxalobacteraceae bacterium
GTGCTTTTTTTCTTTAAGCAGTTTGTTTTATTAATAGACCTTGAAGTTTATCCAAAGATTTAGCGATTTCAAGTGCTTCTTCAGTCGGAATTTGGCGTAAAACTTGTTTGGTTTGTTGGTCTACTACCTTAACTACTACAGAGCTAGTGTCACCATCTACACTGAATTCCAAGTTTTGAGAGGCTGATTGAATTGTCTTGTTGATCGCTTCAACCGCATCATTGACTTGTTCTCGTGTATATGTTTTTTGACCAGCCTGGGCTTGATTTACCGGATTGCTGATTTGTGTAGCAACGCTATTTTGAACTTGCGGTGCTGGAGTGTTCACAGCTCGCTCTGAGAATTGAACTCCAGGGGAGCTAGAGTTGAGGGCTTGGATACTCATGATAATCTCCTTTAAGCAAAATTCCCCTGATCAATAAATTGACCAGGGGACCACTCATTTATCAATGAAGATTGATTAGATTCTCATTGATTAACCACGGAGGAGTGCGAGCACACCTTGTGGTAACGCGTTCGCCTGAGCCAAGATCGCTGTACCAGCTTGTTGCAAGACCTGGCCACGTGTCAAGGAGGCTGTTTCTTGCGCGAAGTCTGCATCACGGATACGGCTACGAGAAGCTGTTAAGTTTTCAGATGTCGTATTCAAGCTGCTTACCGCGGATGCAAAACGGTTTTGGTAAGCACCGAGTGCGGCACGTGATGAGTTGACGTTCGCCAAGGCCGCATCAATTGTTGTCAAGGCAGATGTCGCTCCAGACGCAGTCGTCAAGTCAACAGAGGAGACCCCTGCACCCACTGTCGCTTTTGCTGCAGTTGAACCAGCCGTTAAACCCGCGGCAGTTGCACCTGCGCCAGACACTGTTGTGGTGCCGAGTGTCAAGCCAGTATTAGCGGCTGTAGCAGAACCTTTGGTGGTCACGGTGTAGCCAGCGTTTTGTGAGCTTGTCAAAGTGATGACACCGGCAGCGCTACTAGCAGTTACGCCAGTCAAGCGTGTTTTTTGGTTGATGGCATCAACGATCGCAGAACCTTGAGCCGTTACACCAGCACCTGCTGTTATCGCACCGATATCGACACCATTAATTTGAATGTCACCAGCTGCAATGTTCAATTGAGTCGTATTCGCGATACCTGTGGTCGCGCCACCAGCTCCACCGTTCGCAAGCACGATGCCGCCAGAACTTGTTGAACTTAAGGACACGGTACCTGCAGTCGTTGTTGTTACGGCAGCAGTACCTACAGCGGTATTTGCACCAGCGGTAGAACTTCCTAAGCCAGTAACTGTAGCAGCTAAACCACTAGATGCATCAGTTTTGGACACAGTAATATTGCGACCATCTTTTGCAGTCAGAGCGACAGCGCCTGTTGTTGTGTCGAAGCTAGCAGTGACACCTGTTTGAGATGTTTTTGCATTGATCGCTGCTGTTACTTGAGCACCGCGTTCAGCCGCCGTGCCGGCTCCAGCGAGGGCACCAATATCGACACCATTGATCAATACTGCGCCTGCTGTAATTGCAGTTGCAAAACCAGTGGCTGCGGTACCTGAAACTGTAGTTGCATTCACTGTTGCAGTCACACCAGTATTGGAGCTGACGGCATTGATTGCAGCTGCTTTTGCGATCGCACTTCCGGAAGACGAGGCATAAGAAACGCCATCTGAGCTTGTTGCGCCAACGTTGAAACCGTTGATAACTAAGTCACCAGAGCTGAAGCCGCCGACACCATTGGTGCCACCATTTACTGATGTGGAGTAGCTAGAGCTTGAGCCTACACCAAGTGCAGAAGATTTTGCACTGGCGATGGAAGTGATTGAGATTTGATCGTTTGAAGTTGAGTTCGCACCGACTTGGAAAGTTTGCGATGTAAAGCTACCGTCGAGCAATTTAACACCGTTGAAGTTTGAAGAACTTGCCACACGGTTGATTTCATCGATCAACTGTGATGCTTCGTTGTTCAGAGCGGCACGATCAGTTGCGCTGTTTGAGCCGTTCGCTGCTTGAACTGCCAAGTCACGGATACGTTGTAAGTTTGCACCAATCTGAGTTAAGTCACCCTCAGCAGTTTGCGCAAGTGAGATACCATCATTAGCGTTACGAACCGCTTGGTTCAAACCGCCGATTTGTGATGAAAGACGTTCGGAAATCGCCAAACCAGCTGCGTCGTCTTTTGCGCTATTAATACGCAAACCAGATGATAAACGCTGCAAAGAAGTGTTTAACGAAGATTGTGATGTTGAGAGATTGCGTTGTGCATTGAGGGACGCAATATTGGTGTTGATAAATGAAGCCATTTTATTTCTCCTTACCCAAGTTATGTAAATCGGCTGCGAGCCTTAAACTTTGGTCTGTACTTCCAAGAATATTGGACCGCCGTTGCAATCAGGTATCGGATGGCTTTTGAAAAAGTTTAAGGAGTTGCTCAAAGTAAATTTTTTATTTTTGCCCTTTAGTTTTTTTAAGGATTCCGCTAAACGGCAGCATTTCCAATTACTTGAGGGTGTTTTTTGGTCTATTTTGCGGTTTGTATTTGTTTATTTTTGTTATTCTTAGACTCACCAATATGATCTAATCGATAGCAAATGTAGAGCGAGCATTGCCTAAAGTGCAATGAAATAAGATGTCAACGACGAAAATTGAATTACAAGCAACGCAAAAGTCACTCATAGAGCAAAGCGTTGAGTTGGCTTTGGCAAATGTGTTTGATTTGGCAGTCTCGCAGTTTGAACTTGGAAATTTTAAAAAAAGCCAAGACCTTCTAGATTTGATTCTGAAAGATTCGCCTGAGCATTTGTATGCCAATTATCTTTCTTCATTGGTGAATGTGAAGACAGGCAATATTGAGGTGGCATTACATCATATTGAGTTTTGCATCCAAAAATCGCCAAAGAATCCTGACTTTTGGGATCTTTATATTGATATTCTCGGTAGCGGTGCTGGTGATGCTGCAGTTGCTGAAGCGTTGCGGCTGAAGTCGATTTATTTGAGTGATGAGGCCGGAATTGATGATTCGAAGCTTGATACTGTCTTATCCGAAAATGAAGCTAGTGGACCTGAAAACTCTTCACCAAAAGAAGATAAAGGTAGTAAGGTCGCCTTTGACAGATTAGTTAATCTTTATCAAAACAGAAAATTCAGTGAATTAGAGAAGTATTGTAAAAAACTGATCCAAGCGAACAATAGTAAAGGTTTTGCCTACCGATTCTTAGGGGTGATGTATCTTGATCAGTTGAAAATGGACAAAGCCCAAACGGCAATGCAAGAGTCTTTGCGCTATCTTCCAAATGATGCCACTGCACATTTTAATTTCGCACTATTAAATGCAAAGTTGGGATCGTTCTCGACTGCAGAAAAACATTATCGAAAAGCGATCGATCTCGACCGCAACTTTCTACCTGCATACAACAACTTGGGAAATCTTTTGAGAAGTACGCGTCAATTTGATGAAGCTGAATTAATTCTTCGTCGATTGATTGAACTTGATTCAAATTCGGCAATTGCACATTTTAATTTGGTAAATGTCTTGTTGCAAAAAGATTCGCTGTTATTGGCATTAAAAGAAGCCGAGATTGGTGTTGGTCGACATCCAAAATCGGCAGATATATATAACGCTTTAGGCTCTATTTACTTCCGCTTGACCCGCTATTCTGAGGCTATTTGTGCTTTTGAGCGCGCTATCGAATTAAATCCAGAATACGCTGATGCGTACAATAATCTTGGTTCTGTTTATTTCGAACAAAAGAAATATGCAGCTGCTCGACCTATACTTCAAAAAGCCATCGAATTAAACCCACAGATCGGAAGTGCACTTCGATGTTTGGGACAAATAGCAAGACACCTTGAAAACGATCATCTAGAAGCAATTCGTTATACGAGGCTAGCATTAGAACTTGATCCTTACGATAGTGTTGCTCACTCGAGTCTCTTATTTATGTTGAGTGAGTTTGATCTGTTGACACCAATGGAATTGTTTAAAGAGCATCAACTGTTTGGTGAAAGGCATGAAGCGAAGTGGATAGATAGACTGCCTCAGCATAAAAATCCAAAAGATAAAAATAAGGTGTTGAACTTGGGTTTTGTGTCTGGCGACTTGTATCACCACGCGGTTGCAAGTTTCATTGCGCCAATTCTTGAACATTTAGGAAAACATCCCGAGTTCAAACTCTTTGCCTATTATAGTAACGACAAATACGATGAAGTTACTGCGGCGTTAAAGTCTAACTTTGATGTTTGGCGTCAAATCGACAAAGACGATAATGATCAAGTTTTTCAGGAAATAGTAAAAGATGAAATCGACATTTTATTTGATTTGTCGGGACACACTTCAAATGGACGTTTGCTTCTTTTTGCGCGCAAGCCTGCACCCTTAGCCATCACTTGGATTGGTTATCCAGGTACGACAGGTATGCATACCATCGATTACTATTTCACCGATAAGTATTTTCTTCCAGTCGGTCAGTTTGAGCAGTATTTCACCGAAAAGTTAGTACGTCTCCCAGCCTCGGCGCCTTTCCGTGCATATGAAAAATCGCCAGAGGTAAATTCTTTACCTGCGTTGGAGAACGGATTCGTTACTTTTGGTAGTTTCAATCGCATTGAAAAACTAACAGATGAAGTGATTGATACTTGGTGTAAATTATTAAATAAGGTCCCCGATAGTAAGCTAATGATTGCATCTCTGCCGAGCCAGGGCGGATTTGAAAGTACCATTGAGAAATTTATTTGTCGAAATGTATCCAGAGACAGATTGATACTATTTGGTCGGACGACAATGAACATATACCTTGCGCAGTTAAATCGCGTTGATATTTGTTTGGACACTTTTCCATACAACGGTGGTACGACAACATTGCATTCGCTTTGGATGGGAGTGCCCGTGTTGACTCTATCAGGAAATACCGTGGCTTCCCGCACTGGTGCTAGTGCTTTGAGCCATGTTGGGCTGTCTCGAATGGCAACCGCAAGTCGTGAAGAGTTTGTCGAGGAGGGGCTGTATTGGGCTAGTCACCTTGATGAATTATCAAATATCAGAAAACAACTTCGTCATAGGCTTCAAGAATCAGCGATCATGGCTCCCAATGTGATCGCGCAGCATGTAGCAGCATCGTTACGGCGCATGTGGGAGCGCTGGTGCCTTTCAGAAGCGCCGGTGTCGTTCGAGAGTTCATTGGATACTT
>CALKVB010000669.1 GCA_937996605.1 uncultured Oxalobacteraceae bacterium
ATACGAGATAGTACAAGGTGACTGGAGTTCAGACGTGTGCTCTTCCGATCTTCCCTCTTTAGGAACCGAAAACCAGAGCCCATATCAAGTCGAATCTAGACGCGAAATTTTGGCTTTATTGCGAGGTTTCAAAGAAAAGGCACAATTGATTAGCATGATTATCAATAATGGCAGCGAGGCCTTTATTACATCGGTGTTGGCAATTGACGACACGAATAATCAGTTAATTGTAGATAGTGCCCCAGATAATATGGCGAATCAACGAGTGATTGAAGCACCGAACGTGTTTTTCGATGGTTTGCTCGACAAAATCAGTATTCAGTTTTCATCGTCAAAATTACAGAAGACTCAATTTGAAGGTAGACCTGCACTGCAGCTACCAATACCAACTTCTGTGATTCGCTTGCAACGCCGAGAAAATTATCGTATCAACACCCCAGTGTCGACGCCGATTCGTTGCATTATTCCAATCGAAATCGAAGGTAGTTTAGAGCGCGCCAAATTTTCACTCGTCGATATTAGCTGTGGTGGCGTGGCTTTACTCGACGATCGCCGCTTACTTGAGATTACTGTGGGTAAGGTTTATGACGAATGTGAAGTTGATCTGCCGACGATAGGTGTCATCGAGACCCAACTAGAAATCCGAAACTCACAAGAATTGACACTCTTAAATGGAAAAACTACACGGCGAATTGGCTGTGCGTTTAAGAACTTGTCGAACCGCACTTTAACTACGGTTCAACGCTATATCATGAAGTTAGAACGGGAAAGAAATGCCCGCCTGACCGGCATATAATTGACCGAAGAAAGACGGCTAGACGCTGTACAAAATACATCGGTATTAAATTTGCATATTCATAATGTCGTGATACGCTGATACTAACTTGTTTCTAACCTGTACGGATGTTTGGAATGAGATGCTCGCCTTCTGCATCGAAATCATAACATCGGACAAACTCACACTATCATCACCAAGCGCAAATTTTTTCCCTAACTCTTGTGACGCGCTCTGTTGTGCATTAACGGCATCTAGAGAGTTTTTAAGCGCATCCGCAAAATCCACTTTACCGGGCTGGACGGCTGTTGTTGGTAATGCGTTGCCCGCCTCCATTTTCGCTGCCGCAGCCTTTAACTGCGCCACCATCGCATCTATTCGACTTTTGTCGATGCCACCCACGTTCATCTTTACTCTCCTCTATTTCCCATTCGCGATCCCTGCCTACCTATGGCGAGCGGCTGCAATTTGTGGCGAGAAGTACCCTAGTGCCAGGGCACAACAGGCATCACAGGCATTCAATCCGGCTACGCATTAAGTTACACAGAAATCGTTATTCGTACATTTTCAATGTGCATACCTTAACAGTTTGCGCGCAGACCTTAGCAGCAAGAAGAGAGACAAAATTGGCTTTTTTCTCTCAATTGAATTTGACAAAGGAGTTCAGAATTCGTATCAAGGAAAAAACCAATGTTGGGAGCATGGCATGCATACTGTACTAAAAACAAAACAACATCGCGAGGGAAATCATGGCGACAGTCAATGATGCAGCTTTAATTGAACCGGCGCCGGTTCCAGTGATTTTTGGCATTCCCCAGACCCCTGGTGTGAGAACCATTATGCTCTCAGTCGGTGCCGCCATAACGATTGCCATCATGGTTGGAATTTGGATGTGGAGTCAAGCCCCCGACTATCGTGTTTTGTTCTCCAATTTCAATGACAGGGATGGTGGTGCAATCGTCGCCTCGCTCCAACAACTGAATATTCCGTACAAATACTCAGATGGCGGAAGCGCAATTTTAGTACCGGCCAACCAAGTGCATGATGCCCGTTTGAAACTTGCATCACAAGGCTTACCCAAAGGTGGCAACGTTGGTTTCGAATTGATGGAAAATCAAAAACTAGGCATTTCTCAATTCTTAGAACAAGTCAATTTCCAACGTGCTTTAGAAGGGGAACTTGCACGTTCAATTCAAGCAGTATCCGCGGTACAAACCGCACGCGTGCATTTGGCAATTCCCAAAGCTTCAGTATTCGTACGTGAGCAACAAAAACCAACAGCCTCGGTGTTATTGAATCTGTATCCAAGTCGCGTTTTAGATCAACAACAAGTGAGCGCCATCATCCATTTGGTTGCCAGCAGTATTCCCGAGCTTTCAGCGAAAAACGTCACCATCGTTGATCAAAACGGTAATCTCTTGTCTGATCCTAGTAAGCAAAACGCCAATCCCAATCTTGATCCTACCCAGTTAAAGTACGTACAAGAGTATCAAATGGGTGTGGTCAAGAAGATCGAATCAATTATTTCCCCTATCGTTGGTGCGCAGAATGTACGCGCCGAAGCGAGTGCTGATATCGACTTCTCACGAACCGAGCAGGCCGCCGAAATTTACCGTCCAAACACACCACCAGAAGCAACCAGCATACGTAGCCAGCAGACAAGTGAATCGTATGGAAAATCAACTGCGGCTTCGGGCGTACCTGGTGCATTAAGCAATCAGCCCCCTGCCCCTGCGACCGCTCCCCTCACGGCACCCGCAACGGCAGCCAGCAGTGCCGCCGCAAGCGCTGCAGCTGCACCTGCTCTGACTCAAAAAGACGCCACCATCAACTACGAAGTTGATAAAACCATCAAATACACGCAACAAGGTATGGGAGGACTCAAGCGTTTATCTGTTGCTGTCGTCGTCAATTACAAGTCTGAAACAGATAAAAATGGGAAAGTCACAACTCGACCGCTCACTGATGTCGAGAAAAACCAAATCACCGATCTCGCACGTGAAGCGATGGGTTTTAGCAAAGAACGCGGCGATACATTAAATGTTGTCAACACCCCATTCGCGGCTCCCGAAAAAGTCGTCAGCGAAGATATTCCATTATGGAAGCAAGCTGATGTTATTCAGACGGCAAAAGAATTTGGCAAATACTTAATTGGCATCTTGGCGATGTTCTATATTTTCAGAACCTATTTGAAGCCAACTTTGAACAAAATCACCGGCAAAGATCAAGAGAAAACCGAAGCGCAAAAAGAGAAAGAAAAAGAGCAAATCGCTCTTGAAAAATCTCAAGAGGAAGCAGATGATGAAGATGGTGCGATCGTCGAGATCGAGAGTAGAGTCGATGCTCAGGGGCGTAAGCAGTTATCGTCATACGAAATTAACATGGATATGGCCAAACAACTTGCGGCCAGCGATCCAAAAATTGTCGCTAACGTGATTAAAACATGGGTGAGCAATGAGTGAAGACGGCATACAAAAAGCAGCCACTTTGATGTTGGCGCTAGGCGAAGATGCGGCGGCAGAAGTGATGAAGCATCTTGGGCCACGTGAGGTTCAAAAAATCGGCGCGGCGATGGCTACCATCGGTGCGATCCCGCATGAAACGATCGCCAAAGTCTTAGAGGAATTTAAGGCACATGCCGATTTGAGTTCATCGGTAGGCTTAGACTCTGATGAATACATTCGAAATGTGCTGACTAAAGCGCTCGGCGACGACAAGGCATCTTCTTTGTTAAACCGCATTCTTGGTGGTAAAGATGCGAGC
>CALKVB010000670.1 GCA_937996605.1 uncultured Oxalobacteraceae bacterium
TATGGACTTGATTTCTTGAGTGACATTTGCCATCCCTTTGAAGATCTCCTCAGCGCGATTATTGAAACTCCCGCTTTAATTAAACAAGGTGCGACCGAGCTCGGCTTGAACTACGTTGATTTGATGCGGAAGACATGTTTTGTGTATTCGATGGGGTCGGAGCCGAGCCCAGACCTCAAACTTCATTTGCACGCTTTACGTCAAACTGCGACAAAAAATTCACATTCGGCATTGATCGTTGAGGGATCTGAAGTAGTGTTAGTTATGATCAAAGACGTCCTGAAAGAATATGGATGCCGCGTGGAAGTTGCGCGAGATGGCTACGCTGCCTTGGGGCGCATGCTATCGGAGCCGTTCGATCTATTAATTACAGGATTGGAAAATAAACGCCTGAATGGGCTAGCATTGATCAGCGCTGTGCAAAAGTCAGGATCGCGAAGTGGTAAGACTAAAACCATTTTATTGACTACGAATCCGCTTACTAGTAATGCCGATTTGCCAGACTATGTGATCAAAAAAAATGCCGAACTTAAAGTGCATTTTCGTGAGGTCGTCGATGAAATTTTTTCTAGCGTAAAAAAAGGCTCGCACCACTAAACTTCGCGCTCACCTAGGCACTCAGTTATGTTGCTTGCCGTATTGTTCGATTGTCGCGGCAATCGAATCTAAAGGTAAAATTTTATCTACTGCCCCTAGTTTTACGGCTTCTTTTGGCATTCCATAAACGACGCAAGTCTTTTCGTCTTGCGCCACAGTCGCTGCCCCAGCCTCGTGCATCTCACGCATTCCTAAAGCGCCATCATCCCCCATTCCAGTCATAATAATACCTAAGGCATTTCGTCCCGCGCATTTAGCAACTGAGCGAAACAAAACATCAACGGATGGGCGATGGCGATTGACAGGAGGCGCATCAAGAATTTCGACATGATATTGAGCACCACTACGTTTGACTTGCATGTGACGTCCGCCAGGTGCAACTAGCGCGCGACCGGGAATTACACGGTCGCCATTTTGGGCTTCTAAGACTTCAATTTCACACACGCGATTGAGTCTTTCGGCAAAAGCCGCCGTAAACTTTTCTGGCATATGCTGCACGATGACTATTCCCGGAACGGTACGCGAAAGCCGAATCAATACTTGTTCGAGTGCTTGGGTGCCACCTGTCGATGTGCCGATGGCCACCAACTGATCGGTTGTCGCCGCCATCGCTGAGTTGGCGCTACTCATTACCTCGGGGGCTGTGATCACTTCATCGATTTTGATTTTTTGGGGGGCGGAGGTAGGTATATTGGTGATTGCCTTTAGTCTTCGCATGTCAGCAACAGCCGCACTCTTCACCGCATGGATGATTTCTCCGGCATCCATTTCAAGAAATGATTTTAGACCCGCTTTTGGCTTGGTGACGATAGTCACTGCACCGGCGGCGAGCGCTTGCATACTAGTCGCTGCGCCCTTTTCTGTGAGGGTAGAACAAATCACCACAGGAGTCGGCCGAATCGACATAATTCTCTTTAGAAAAGTAATGCCATCCATCCTTGGCATCTCCACATCTAACACGATCACATCGGGCCAGTTGGCATTCATTTTGTCCATTGCAAAGATGGGATCAGGGGCCGCGGCAATCACATCGATGCCGGCGTCTTTGCTGAGTAACGCGCTCAAAACCTGACGCACCACAGCAGAATCATCGACTATCATGACTTTGATTTTATCGGTCATTCTTCGAGTACCCGATCCACATGTTTAACCCAAACATCGCCAGACCACAAATCGAACATGATGTTTCGATGCCCATTACCACCGAGATGTTCAGACTTAATTCTGAACCCGTGTTGTGCGAGCAGCTCACGACCAATTGCTACGTTTTGTTCAGAGACAGAAAAAACGCGTCGATCTTGTCCGGGAAATTGATTGCCTCCGCCGAAAATCTTAACCTCATAGTCATGTGCTGAGGTTTTTGCTTTCTTAATTTCTTGCATAAATAAATGGATGGTGTCCTCGGCATATTTGCCATCCAATTCCTGTCCATAGGCATGCCGCTTGTTCTTGGGAAGCATGTAATGACACATGCCACCAATGTGCTTTTTAGGGTGCCACATCGTGATCGAAACACAGGACCCGAGGATCGTTCGTATTCGGGTCTCTCTATCCCCAAAATAGAACTCTCCTGGCTGGAGAAAAATATCGATATAAAATCCTGGTTCGCTCATTTCATGGTGCCTTTTTTTAAAGCAATTTACTGATCCACTCTTTGGTAAATGGCTGGCGCAACCAATTTTAATGGCGTATCTAATCCATTTAAGGTTTCAGAATGACTAATTATAAAATAGCCTCCTGGACGCAGCCGCTCATAGAGCCGATGTACTAATTTTTTCTTCGTCGGTGCATCGAAATAAATCATCACATTGCGCAGAAAAATGACTTCGAATAGTCCAAGATCAGGTAGCGGTTCGATTAAATTTGCAACACTAAAGTGGACGCGCTCTTTGATGGGGGTATCAATTAAGAAGAAATCTTCAAATTCTTCTTTCCCTTTTAAACAATACTTCTTCAATAGCGGAAGCGGAATTTTTTCGGCTTGTAGCATAGGATATAAACCGCGCCGTGCTTTTTCCAACACGCGAGTGGAAATGTCGGTGCCGATGACTTCCCAATTATCTGACACGAAATGTTCTGCAAGTGTCATTGCAATCGTATAAGCCTCTTCTCCGCTAGAACTTGCTGCACTCCAGATGCGAATATTCCTCTGTTTGGCATAAGCCGGAAAAACAACTTTCTCAAGGTAGGTGAAGTGTTTGGGTTCACGAAAAAAATAGGTTTCGTTGGTGGTAAGAAGATCGATCGCAGCGGTAGTTTCGTCTTCATAGCCAGGGCGACCGAGTAAGGCGAAATACTCTGAATAGGTTTGCATGCCGTGTGCGCGCAAGCGCTTATCCAATCTGCCCATGACCAACGCTTGCTTACCATCGCTCAACGAAATGCCGGTCTTCTCGTAAAGAAAACGAGATATCCACTCAAATTCGTTTGCTTGCAAAGTAGCAGTGCCAACTTTACGAACGCTGTTATGCGTCATTCTCAACCTCAGTATTGGTCTCGCCTTCGTTGTGCATCGACTGGCCAAGTGCAAGCATTTCGTCGAGCGAAAGCACTTGGTCAAGATTGAGTACGATAATAAATCTACCGTCCTTTTTTGCCATTCCACTGATGAAGTCAGGCCTGATTTTGGCTCCAAAAGAGGGCGGTGGTTCGATATCGCTGCTCATGATATCAACCACTTCATTCACCGCATCGACCACGACACCAATGCTTTGTGCATCGGCCGGGTCGGCTTGCTCCATCTCAATAATGATGATGCTGGTGCGTCGAGAAACCTGCGTCGTATTTCGATTAAAACGAGCAGACAAATCGACCACTGGCACTACTCGACCGCGTAGATTAATTACTCCTCGAATAAACTTTGGCATCATCGGCACTTCGGTCAACTCGCCGTATTGAATAATTTCACGAATATTTAAAATGCCCAGTGCAAAAGTCTCTCCACCCAACACAAAGGTCAGGTATTGGCCCGTCTCTACTGAGGGTTTTACCTCAGTGCTAACAAGATCCGACGTTTTTTTGGCTGTACTGATTGCGCCCATTATTGACCTCACTGTTTCTTAAAATCGTTCAAATTTTGCAGCGTCGAAAGCTTTACTTGCTACCGACGTGATGTTTCGTTTGTTGCTGATTTGCGTGCTATGTATTTTCTTAGGCTGTAGCGATTTCTGTTCGACTTGTGTGTGACCAAGTTTAAAGAATCCTATGAGTTCTTTGAGCTGATCGGCTTGGCTGGTCATTTCTTCAGCCGTTGCCGCTAGTTGTTCACTAGACGACGCATTTTGTTGGGTGATCTGGTTCATTTGATTCATCGCATTGTTAATTTGCCCTACCCCGAGCGATTGTTCTTGTGATGCCGCCGCAATTTCTTGTACCAAATCTGAAGTTCTACCAATGCCTGGAACGATTTCATCAATTAATTGACCCGCTTGCTCCGCGGTTCTGACACTACCGCTGGCGAGGTTGCCAATTTCTTGCGCTGCGACTTGGCTACGCTCAGCAAGTTTTCGCACTTCGGCAGCGACCACCGCGAATCCTTTACCGTGTTCGCCTGCACGTGCAGCTTCAATCGCAGCATTCAGTGCGAGCATATTGGTTTGATAGGCGATATCATCGATGATGCCTATTTTGCCAGCGATTTCTTTCATCGCGTCCACGGTTTGTTTAACCGCCTCACCTCCAGAAATTGCATCTTTTGATGCCTTTGCCGCAATCCCCTCAGTCACATTTGCATTGTCTGCATTTTGATTAATTCCTGCCGCCATTTGTTCAATACTGGAGCTAGTTTGCTCAACACCACCAGCTTGTTCACTGGCGGCCTGTGAGAGCGCTTGTGAGGTTGCGCTCACTTGTTCTGATGCATTAGATAGAGCGTTCGTCGCATGCATTACATCTGTGACGATTTGTGACAACTTACCGACGGTTTCATTGCTAGCCTCTTTCAGTGCATTGAAAGTACCTTCGTATTCTTTATCTATGGTCTGAGTCAAGTCGCCCTGTGCCACAGCTGCTAAAACTCGCAAGACTTCATTGAGGCCCTCTTCGCTCACACTCATTAGACGATTCACGTCTTTGCTGAGTTTTGCGAAGAAAGGAATGCTAGAATCTTCAGACAAACGCGCTGTAAAATTACCTGCCGCAGCTTGCCCCACTACTTGATTGACTTGCTCCTCGACTTTGACTTCGGCAGTGCGATCTATCCATTCGACCACACTTCCTAAACGTACACCGTCACGATTGATAACAGGGTTGGCAGATAGTGCAAAAGAGCGGCCGCCGATCTTGATTTGTGTTTTGAAGGTACTCGTAAAGCTTGCCAATAATTGACGTTGATGTTCTTGGTGTTGATGGAAGCTGTCGATGTTTGAGCCTATGATTCGTTGTGCATTAAAATGTGGCAACTCCTTGCGTAAATCCGCCTCCGCATTTTTCAACATGGCGAGCACTGAATCATTGGCATAAATGATGTTTCTATCGTTGTCTGCAATCATGACATTAGTGGCGCAGCCATCGAGCGCAATCTTGATACGTAAATTTTCAGCGGCTATTCGTTCAGTCGCTTCAAGCTGGGCAAGTTGCTCGGTGATGTCCGACCATTCGAATACGGTACCCAAACGATGGTTTTGTTCATCGACTACAGGATTTGCGACCAAAGTAAAGGTGCGAGTCCCAATCTTGAGTTGTTCGCGGTATGGGCCGTTAAGTTGTGATAACAAATGCGCGTACTGTTGCGGATCTTGACGAAATTGATCAATACTTAGGCCGAGAACTTTATCGACGTTAAAGTGAGTTATTTCACTACGTAGATCATCTTCAGCCTGTTTTAACATTAATCGTATAGAGTGATTCATGTAGATCACTTTGCGATCAGGGTCAGTGATCATGACATTGGTTGAGGCATTATCAAGTGCGATTTTAATGCGCAGTGTTTCTGCGCTGATGCGCTCACTCTCATGAATACGAGAGCGTATATTGTCTACCATCACCTTTAAGGCAGCAGCGATGCTACTGTCGTCTTGGTCTTGTAGTGTGATGTCAGCATTTAAATTGCCTTGCGCCACTTCGTTAGCAAAGGATGCGACGGTGCTTGGTTCGTTGCCGATCTGTTTGATGATGCGTTGAATCATGTAGTAAGACAGTGCAGCGATGACTAGAAGCAGTAGGGCTGAACTAAAAATCGTGGTGCTGCGGCTGGTTTGGGCATCATTGAGACGCTTCTGAATCGACTTATTCATTTCCTCGATTAAGAAGTATTCCAAGTCATAATTTGTGTTCAGCGAACTTGTAATTTGCGTTTGAAATTCTTTGGCATTGGCATCAAGTTTGTTTGTGCCTAAGATCTTGTCTTGAATCGCATTCATGACCGCGTTGGTGCTGGCTTGGTGCTCGTTTATGCGTGATTGAAGTAGATTTTTGTAATCCGGCGCGGTGGCGATTAGGCGCTCATAATTCATTCGATTACTTTTGAATTTGTTGCGCATATTTGCGTATAACACGGATAGAATTTCACGCTCTGTCGCAGAGATACTTTGATCTTCGAGTGCTTCTGTTCCCAAAGCGCGAGCATGTGATTGGTCTTCTAAGATATTGAGTAGAGAATCACTCGACATTTGCATCAAGAAGTAAGTGGCTGAGTCGGGTGACAAAGTTAATCCACTATTGTCCGTGAGGTTTGCCATCAAGGTGAACATCTCATCGATCAGGTCTCGATGTTGGTTCCTTGCTTCAACTGGCGTTAGTTTGTCACGGGCGCTATCAAGTTTGACCCATAATTTTTTGATTTCCCCAACTTGCTCATCGAGTTTGAGCTCTGGTACCTCTTTAACCTTGAGCTGAAGGCTAACGAGACTCTCGCTAAGGTCTTTTGCTGCCGACTCTCGAGCTGGTTTGAGGTCGATTTTTCCTTCCATGATTGAGCGATTCAAGCCTTGGTGCTTCTGGGCTCTTTGGATTACTTTTACAAGTTCTGGCATTAATTTGCCGCCCAATTGCTCTTGTTTGATGATCGCAACATTCTCGTTTACTGTCCCTAAAAATAACGAGAAAGGAATGCCAAACAGAATCAAAACAAAGACGCCGATCATGGCAAATTTTTGCCACATCTTGAGTGAATCAATTATTGATTTCATCTTGCGTCTCCCTTTGAGTTGCTAATTTGGTTTTTGCTATTGAGCTGTAATTTCTATCCTCATGACTAAGCTCTATTGTGTTCCTTAAATGCAATGTTGCGCACTGTTATACAGGGTATGTCACATCATTTAACATTACATCTAACATCAAAACCGTTCAAATTTGGCGGTATCGAAAGTGTTAGACGTGGTATTCGATTTTGGTTTGGACCTTGGTGTTTTAGTCATCACATGAGAGGGTTTTTCCACGCGTGCTTTGTGAGTGCTTTCTAGCTCGAAGAATCCGACCAAATTCATCAACTGTTCGGCTTGGCTGGTCATCTCTTCGGAGGTGGCGGCCAATTGTTCACTCGATGAGGCGTTCAGTTGCGTGATTTGATTCATTTGATTCATTGCTGTGGTTATTTGTGATGCGCCAACCGCTTGCTCTTGTGAGGCGGCCGCAATCTCTTGCACTAAATCGGAAGTGCGGCCGATACTCGGTACAATTTCCTCGATCAATGCACCTGCACGTTCGGCTGTTTTGACACTGCCGCTCGCTAAATCACCAATCTCTTTTGCCGCAATTTGACTACGCTCAGCCAGCTTACGCACCTCGGCCGCTACCACCGCAAAGCCCTTGCCATGCTCCCCCGCTCGCGCGGCTTCGATCGCAGCGTTAAGCGCCAGCATATTTGTTTGGTAAGCAATATCATCAATGATGCCAATGCGAGACGCGATCGCTTTCATCGCGATTACAGTTTCTTTGACGGCGTCTCCGCCTTCGACCGCTTGTTTCGACGCTTTTTCTGCGATGCCATCCGTGACTTTCGCATTCTCTGCATTTTGGTTGATACCTGCAGCCATTTGTTCCACACTTGCGCTGGTTTCTTCGACACCTGCGGCTTGTTCGCTTGCCGCTTGAGATAAGGCTTGCGATGTTGAACTCACTTGTTCGGAGGCATTTGATAAGGCGTCGGTCGCCATGCGTACTTCATGCACGATGGTGGCAAGTTTATCGCATGCGGTGTTGGCATCTTCTTTTACTTGGTCAAACATTCCCGCGGCATCGCGGGTGATACGTTGTCCCAAGTCGCCCGTTGCTAGCCCCCCAAAAATTCGTGCAATATCTTCGATCATGTGGGTGAGTTTTTCGCTCGCAGCGTTTGCATTATTTTTGACGTCATCGAACATGCCTGCATAATCGCGTTCTATGCGTTGGCTAAGATCGCCCTCTGCGAACGATGCTAGCACTCGGCTCACATCTTCGAAAATCACAGAAGTGGTCTCCATCAAGGAATTGACGCCCGCGCAGAGGGTGTGAATTGCACCTGTTTTGCCTTCGAGGGGAATTCGTTGACTTAGGTCTCCCGCTTGTGCCGCTGAAGTGACTCTTTGCGCTTGCTCTACAGCTTGCTTGAGCATATTGGCCGCATTGATTTGCTCGGTCACATCAGTGGCAATCTTAACCACTTTAAAAATACGCCCCATTTCATCTTTGACGGGGGCATAGACGGCTTGTATCCAAACTTCTTTACGCGATTTGGTGACGCGTTTGAACACATTATTTTGCGGTTTTCCTACTCTAAGATCAGACCAAAATTGGACATATTCAGGCGAATTCGATTCGAGCGAATCGACAAAAATCCGGTGATGTTTACCTTTAATTTCATCGAGTGTGTATTCCAATAAGCTTAAGAAATTTTTATTAGCATGTAATACCTTGCCGTCGAGGTCAAACTCAATAAAACCGTATGATTCATCAATCGCATCGAGTACACCTCTCGCATTTTGGCGGTCTAATTCTTGTTCGGTAATGTCATAGCGAACCCCGAGATATTTGGTGGGCTTGCCATTTTCACCAATGAAAGGTGCGATGACGGCATCGACGTAGTATGGTGTTCCATCTTTTGCGCGATTTTTTATGACGCCGCGAAATGTGCCACCGCGTCCGATTGTCGACCAAACCTGTTTGAAGGTTTCTTTGGACATGTCTGGATGACGGGTTGTATTGTGTGGCTTGCCTAGCAATTCGGCACGACTGTATTTTGAGATTTCGGTAAATTTATCGTTGACCGTCGTTATATCGCCCTTGAGATCTGCAAAAGAAACAATGCTAGTGAGATCCATAATGTCGGAACGCACTTTGAGTTCTTGAGACAATTCAGCTACCTGTTTTCTCAATGCGGCTAATTCGTTTGCTTGTGCTGCAAATTGTGACCCGCTGACCAATTTTGGTATCCATGTAGATTTGATTTCGTTCATTGCAGAACCTTTAAGCTATTTTGAGTGTTAGGAAATACATCGCACTGGGTTTAGATAATGCTCGATCTAGATGAAGTAAACGGTGATGTATCTCAATTGAAAATGCATTAAATACCTGGTGTGATCCAGAAATGTGACACCTAGCGAACATTGCTAACGGTAGACATCTGTAAGCGCCTTTGTTCCAATTTTGAATAACGTTGGGTAAGGCTGGAGACACTCAAAATGAGGGCAACTTCGCCGCTACCTAAAATGGTCGAGCCACCAATTCCTTGCAGATGTTGGAAAAGCTTCCCGAGAGGCTTGATTACAGTTTGGAATTCACCTAAAAGGCGATCGACTACGAGCCCTACTTTGTTATCGCCATATCCGACCACCACCACATTTTGTCTGCGCGGTACACTACCTTTAATATCGTAGAGTTGGCGCAGGCGAATGAATGGTAAGACCTCGTCACGTAAGTCCATGTAATCGTGTTCAGTTGCTTGCCGTGGTAGCTCTAGGCATTCAATCACGTTATCTAATGGAATCACGAACGAAGATTCGCCAACGCTCACCAAGAACCCGTCGATGATTGCCAAAGTTAATGGCATACGAATACGCATGGTTGCACCCACGCCCATTTCACTATCGATTTCTATGGTGCCACGTAGTGAGGTGACATTGCGTTTGACAACATCCATACCTACGCCGCGACCAGAGAGATTTGAGACTTGATCGGCAGTCGAAAAACCAGCTTCAAAAATAAGGGCGTAAATTTCTTTGTCGCTGAGATTTGCTCCAGGTAAGACTAATCCACGTTCGATGGCTTTTGCTAAAATTTTGTCGCGATTGAGACCGCCACCATCATCTGATACTTCGATCACGATACTGCCAGATTCATGGTAGGCATTGAGACGCAGCGTGCCTTGTGCGGGCTTTCCTCTCGCCGCACGGAGAGCGGCAGGTTCAATTCCATGATCCATTGAATTTCGCACCAAATGCATCAAAGGATCGCCAATTTTGTCGACCACAGATTTGTCAACTTCTGTATCACCACCGGATATTTCTAAGATAATATCTTTGCCGAGTTCAATGCTGACATCGCGCACCACACGTTGAAAGCGGCTAAAGGTGGTGCCAATGGGAACCATGCGTAATTGCAGCGCGCTGTCGCGTACCTCTTCCACTAAGCGCATGACTTCACTGGTTGCCTCTAGCAGTGCGACATCATCAGTTTTATTTGCCCGCAGGTTGGCACCTGCACCGGCGATCACTAATTCACCAACGAGATCAATTAGCTTGTCGAGGCGTTCGGCGTCAACGCGAATATTTTGTTTTTCTCGTGCTTTCGTGTCTTTGACTTGCTGCTGCTTGTGGAGCGCCGCATTCAAAATTGGTTGTTGCAGCATTTCTTGCTTGACTAGGATTTCCCCAATGGGTGCATCGCTGGTCTTTCCATCAGCCGCCTGATGGCGTTGCGCCTGCAGGCGCAAACATTCTTCTAACTCATGCTTAGTGAGCACACCGCTCTTAATCAGAATTTCACCGATGAGTTCGGTATCGTCGGGTAGATTGTTAATGATGTCGATATATTCGTCGATTTTACTGTTGGGAGGGACAATACGAATGGTGCTGTCTTCACGCACAAATTCAAATACATTTTCAATCGCTTCTTTACTAGCACTACTTTTGAGTACAACTTCGAAGCCGAGGTAGCAAGTCTCAGCATCCATTTTGTCGATGGTGGGAATGGCATCAGTGACCGTCATTAAATTGACGACGTCGCCAAGCGTACTTAAATATCGAATGAAAGAAAGCGGATCCATGCCATTGCGCAGACAGTCTCGGCCAAATCTTAAGGAAAGATACCAATTGCCGGAGTCCATCGCACCACCGCCACTCGCGTGTGCAGTTTGTGGCTCTTCTTGATTCACCACTTGGACTTGGGTTTGACCTTCTCCGTTGAGAAAGGCACGAAGCTGTGCATGAAGTGCTTCGCCAAGTTCGTGTTGCGCAGCGGTTTCCTGTAAGGTACCAGCGGCGATGCCATCGACAAGTGTACTTATGTGATCACGGCAAGGTAAAAGCACCGCGATCAACTCGGAAGACACCGGAATTTCATCATTGCGCAGCATATCGAGTACGCTCTCAACGACGTGCGTAAAATGCACGATATGATCTAGGCCAAAAAGACCTGATGAACCCTTGATGGTATGGGCGGCTCGAAAAATCGCGCCGATAGAATCTGCCGGATTGGGATCATGTTCCAAACCTAGTAGCCCATCTTCCATGTCTTGCAATAGCTCACGACTTTCCACCACAAAAGTGTCAAGTGCTGCCTTCATTTCATCTTCGAAACTCATATCAGCTCCAACCAGGGCTTATTAAGTTAGTACGATTTGATCGCCAAAACTTGCAGTCATATTCGACATCTCCAGAATTTCTAGTACGGCTTTGCTATGCATGCTGTAATGAAGTTTTTTCTTTCGACGAGCCGCTTCCTGCTTGAGGGCAATCAGTACTTGCAAGCCAGCGCTATCCATCTCAGAAACTTGGGAGAGGTTAACCTCCAGCTCTTCAGTTGACTCGAGGGCATCTTGCAAAGTCTGTTTTTCGTTCGCTGCGGTGTAAATCGTCAACTCACCAGCGATAGTTCGGGTTTCCATGTCAGCCTCATTACGGCAAGATCAACTTGGATACAGCTGCAAGCATTTGTGCTGGTTGGAATGGTTTGACTACCCAAGCCTTAGCGCCTGCAGCTTGACCTTGTAATTTTTTTCCTTCTTGTGATTCCGTGGTCAGCATGATGATAGGCGTGAATTTGTACATAGGAAGTTTTTTGACTTCCTGCACAAAGGTGATGCCATCCATCACCGGCATATTGACATCCGAAATAATCAGATGGACTTTTTGACCTTTTAGTTTGGAAAGCGCGTCTTGCCCATCCGCACCTTCGATTACGGTATAGCCAGCACCACGCAACGCTAAACCAACTACCTGTCTTACCGATGCGGAATCGTCGACGACCATCACTGTTTTTGACATGTTGTACCTCACTCAAATTGGACTACTGTGTTGCCGGGAAAATTAAAAAAAGGTGATTTCAGTTTCTGTTGGGCCATCGTCTTTCGAAGGCGGTCTGGATTGCGCATGGTTGAAGTGTTGATCATCCATGGTGTAATACGTTTCTAGCTCATTCATCCATTGGTCTTTATCCGGGAATGCTAAGTTTTCGTCATAGATGGTAATTAATTTACCGATATCGCGATCGAGTACCGCCAGCATTTGGCTTACTCTATCTTGATACTGCAATGTGACGATGAGATTTTCTACATCATTGCGAATCACTTCGCCTTGTTGACGCATAGTCTCCGCGGCTTCACCTAAATCCTGCACATGACCCAACACATCTTTGACGACATTCCCGGATCTGAGTAAAGTGGCTCGATCGTTAGCGTTAGCTTTTTGCGCTGCTCGCAGCGTTTCTTTAACCAGCGCCGTAATCTCGTTGACACGAACGCTGATCGTGCTTCCTGTCTCCGCGGAAATTTGAGATAAACGCCGTACTTCGCCTGCGACCACCGCGAAGCCACGGCCATGAATACCAGCACGTGCGGCTTCAATTGACGCATTTATCGCTAAGAGGTTGGTTTGTGCAGCGATAACGCCAACGCTATGTGCCATATCTTTAAGATCCGCAGTTGAAGCGGCTAAACCTCCGATTGCATCGAGCATTTCACTCTTGGTGTTGAGCATCTTTTCTAGTTGCTCAATTAAAGGCTGCAGATCGTTGCGGCACAGATCTAAGAGGTGCATGGTTGATCGGTGTTGTTCCGAGCCTTGACCATTGGCTTGGCTAGAAAATCCTGCCGCGTCAAATTGATGAACCAACGAGCTGAAACTCTCGATCAATTGCGCTACCGCAGTGTCGGTTTTTTCTTTGACTGAGACCACGTGATTCTGCCAAATTGGCAGCACTGCTTTGAAAAAGCCAGTGCGATTATCGAGTTCATTGTCGAACTTGCGTGGAACTTCTGTTGTTACGGGAGGAATGGGGGTGTCGTCGACCGCCGTTATGTGCTCAATTGGTGATTCTTTAAGTTGTGTGACTGTGGCTGTGCCATCTTCTTCAATAAGCGTGTTTGGCTGCCATTTTTTCCATGCGATAGCAAAGATGATCACCCCTAAAAAGGAGAGAAATTGGAGTGGCCCTGCTTTTGAAAACAGCGGTAGTGCTGCAAAAATAAAAATCAGCGCAGGCAACAGCAGCGCGAGTTTTATACCGCCTTTTTGGCAACGATGGCCTAGTGTGAACCTAGACATACTCATTTGCTTCGTATCTCCTTGTGAATACAAAAAAGAATGAGACGGCGTTTATTTGAATACTTTTTCAGGCGATACGTTTTTGCGGTCAGCTGGCGCAAATTTAGATTAACAGAAAAGCTCATTTTGTTGCCATGTGGATATAGCTTAACATGCTTAATTGGAGCATAGTTGCCAGAAATCAAATACTGACTGTTGTTTTTCGGTAGTGTTATGCACACTGTAGTTTTTTAGTCATTCGCGGTGAATCCATAGAAAATAATGATGAAAAAGACACACTCTTTTCAGTTCACACCTCGCTTGGCGACTGTCTTTAGTTGACTTTTGGGATCTGAGGGTATCCAATAGAAACGTGCACTACGACAACAAATCACAGTTTTACATGTAAAATTGCGACGTGATTTTTCAGGGTGAGAAGATGAGTGAGAAGAGAGTCCTTCGCGTGTTGATCGTCGATGATTACGATATGACGCGCACCCTGCTGCGTATTATTTTACGCGGCCAAAACTTCGACGTCGTTGGCGATGCGACCGATGGTGCAATGGCAGTTGAAATGTGCCAGAGACTGAAGCCAGATATTATGTTGCTCGACGTAGTCATGCCTAAGCTGAACGGCTTAGATGTATTGGCGAAGTTGAAGGCGCTCAATGCGATGCCACTGGTGTTGATGGTGACTAGCGCCGAAGAGGAAAAGATCGTGGCGCAGGCGATGCAGCTCGGCGCAAGTGGCTATATTTTAAAACCATTTAATACTGCCAGCGTAATTGAGACTGTCAATGAAGCGCGCGAACGTTTTATTTTGCGCAGCGCTGCTTCAGTATCTCGAACAGCCTTAAACGGTTAAGACAGGTGAATTAACTTTCAGTTCCCGCCCGCGAAGCCGTGTTGCCTCCATGCTTCGTAGACCACAATCGCGACCGTATTCGACAAGTTGAGACTGCGATTGTTGGGGCGCATCGGTAGGCGAATACGCTGTGCTTGAGGGAATGACTCCCGTAATTCTTGAGCTAATCCGCGCGTCTCGGCGCCAAATACGAAATAGTCTCCAGCGTTGAATGAAATAGCAGCGAAGCTGCTAGAACCATGGGTTGTCATTGCGAACATGCGGTTGACTGCTGGTCGCTCACTTTCCAAAAAAGTATCCCAACTTTTGTGCACTTTCATTTGTGCATACTCGTGGTAATCCAAACCAGCACGTTTTAATTTACTGTCTTCGAGCGGAAAGCCAAGCGGCTCAATCAGGTGTAATTGCGCTCCTGCATTTGCGCAGAGGCGAATGATATTGCCAGTGTTAGGAGGAATTTCTGGTTCGACTAGAACAACATTAAACACGATTGATCCTTTGGTTGGAATTTGCCGAATCATAGCAAAACTAGCTCAAGCTTGCTTTGGAGTTCTAGCGAAAACAAAGTTGGTGACGGTTCGTGCACCATGCCGTTTGAGTGTTTTCGCAATCTCGTTGAGCGTTGTGCCAGTCGTCATCACGTCATCGATAACACCAATATGTTGGTTTTGAATTTTCTTTACTTCATTTAAATTGCAGGTAAACGCGTGTAACGTGTTGGTTTGTCTTTGTTTGAATGCGAGCGAACTTTGCGCCTGCGTTTGTTTGATACGGATTAATAGGCGAGGTTCGAGCTTAATGCCAATTTGTGGCGCTAGCCCTTTTCCAATTTCTTGCGCTTGGTTAAAGCCTCGTTCGATCAAACGAATGGCATTTAAAGGGACTGGTGTGAGTAGATCAGGTAGCTCACCTTGGTATTGAGTGATAATCGCGTCGCGTATGCAACGCGCCATTAAGTCGGCTAGCATAAGTTGATGTCCGAACTTAAATCTCTGTACTAGTTGATCGACAGGCGGCAGATAATCGGTGGCGACTATGGTCTGGTCGAAGTGAGGAGGGTTCTTGATGCAAGCCCCGCATAGTTTGTGTTGGTCAATGCTCATCAGAGTGATTCCGCAGGCTCTACAACGGTAATCGCTCGTCAACAGAAAATCCGTGGTGCAATCTTTGCAAATCAATTCTTCAGATTGTTGATCACACAAGTAACAGTGGATTGGGAGAACATAATTCAATAGCGATTGCAGTAGGCGCATGATGCTTGGGTTACACTTGTGGTTTCGGCCTCCACATGGAGGTGCTTAGGACTTCGTAGAGGTAGAAGCTGGCGTCATTGAAATCCCTCGAATGACATGATTAACAGCGTGGTGCCACATGTTTGGTGAACATGCTCGAATTACTCCTGTGCTTCTTTCCTGCTTTCGTCGGAGGCATTCGTAGAGTCTTAGGTGGTCGCCCTCGTCAATCTAACTTTGTCCAAGTCTTGGTTAAGCAGAATATATAAATTACTAGTTATTTAAACATTTTATTTATGAATACGACAAGTGCTCCCATCGATCTTACTCAGGTTCGAAAGCTATTTGCGGTGCCGCAAGTGATTGCAGATAGTGACTTTTTGAGGAAAGAGATTGCAGAGCGTATGCGTGAAAAGTTGGCCTTGGTAAATATCGATGCGCAGCGAGTATGTGATCTCGGGTGCGGCCTCGGCGAGGAGTTTCCACACTTAAAGCAACGGTTTCCTACGGCGCAACTGATTGGCATTGATGCATCGCTCGCCATGTTGCAAGCTGGGGATGCTCAAAGAGCAAAGGCCCATCGGGGCATGAGCAAGCTACTGCAACGCTTATTGCCGCAACCATGGAGTGGTGCACCGAGTGACGCTATCATATGTGGAAATTTTGCCAACTTATCTTTGACGTCGAATTGTGTAGATGTGATTTGGTCAAATCTGGCCTTGCATTGGCATCCATCACCTGATCTTGTGTTGGCCGAATGGCGTCGAGTCTTGCGTGTCGGTGGTATCTGCATGTTTTCGAGTTTTGGCCCTGATACGATGATTGAGTTGAGGCAGGCATTTGCCGAAGTGGACCAAGATCATCATCTGTTGCCTTTTGTTGATATGCATGATTTTGGTGATATGGCGGTACATGCAGGTCTTGCGACGCCAGTAATGGATATGGAGAAAATTACTATCCGTTACAGCAAGGTCGAGCAATTGCTGTCTGATGTTCGAGCCTTAGGGGGAAATCCGCTCTTAAATCGGAGAAAGGGTTTGTTTGGTAAGGCTGCACATACCAAACTCCTCCAATTGCTTGAAGGACGTCGTGCAGAGGATGGGCGAATTCCTCTAACGTTCGAAATTATTTATGGACATGCTTTCAAGCCGCAAGCGTCAAAGCTTGCCACAGGGGAATCCATTATTCGTTTTGAAAAAAATAAGAAAAATTGATTGGCTCGCTTTCCCGGCTTAAAAAAAACACTTAGTTTGACCCGAATTACTAACAAAAATGCGTGAGTGTCAATATGATTTTACGCAGCTGTCCAGTGATTTCTTCTTGATATAGCGCAGCTTTACGCTTTATACTCTTGCAGTTGTGGAAGTTGTCAGTGTTTTCTATGGGCAATTTCTGGTGAAAATTCTAATAGGTTTTTGGGGAAATCATGAAACATGCATTAAAGTCGAGAATGCTTGGTGCTTCGCTGATGCTTGGTGCTTCATTGATGGCAGCAACGCTGCCCGCGATGGCAGCAGTCAAAAATAGTGAAGGCGGCCCTGCTGTACGTCAGCTCAA
>CALKVB010000671.1 GCA_937996605.1 uncultured Oxalobacteraceae bacterium
CCAACAAGGTGCAACGAGCCCGATCCATTTGATGAATCACGTTTTTGATCAACCCATGCGTCATCACCACTTGCGATGCAATCGGTCTCATCAGATGTGGAAACTGAAACGCGTGAAAATAGGCCAATTCTTTCACAGCGCACCGAAGTCGGAAAAAGTGGTCCTCCCGTTCGCGCTTTAAACCCACCCGCGTTCGTTTGAAGGCATAGCGACCCTTTTGATAGACGGTGCCATGTTTGCCTTCCCCGATTTTGTAACTGTCGGGTTCATGCGATCCCTTATGGAGCAAACGAAAGTTTTCCGGATGTTTGTCTTGCCATTGATCGTCCGATAAGGCATTGTTCAGCGTGGCCGACCGAACCACTCCTTGTTCTTGCAAACGGTGCCAGGTATGAAATCCTTGAGACAACAATTCCACCGATTGTTGCAAGTCACTTTTTCGCATGGTTGAAAGAGACTTTTCTTTGGTGGCCAAACAAAGGCCACCATGTGGTGGGTTTGGTTACTCGTTTTTGTCGTGTTTGCCGCCATTGGAGGCACCGTGTACGGGGTGCTGACCAAGCGGTCTACCAACAGTGCCACATCCTCCAATGATGGCCCGGTGGTTCCCTCTGTTCCCAGCGGTGGAGGCGGCATTCCATCAGGAAACAACCCGTTTGGATTTCCGGAAAGCATTCCCAAAGTCACTCAGATTTGGGCTAGCGATAATGGTCATATGGCCTATGTGAACGATTCTGGACGGTTGAAATTCTTATTCGTTCGGGATGACGATACTATCTCCTCGTATCCCATCAGTCTCAACGGAACCGTGACTTCTTCCATAGACGCTTCCGCCATTCTCAATGCGACCGAATTGGCCTTTTTCGGATCCACTGCACCCGTGTTTGTCGAAGGCTGTTTTACACCCACCCGAGGTTCCTCTTCGAGCAAGCAATACTTTCTGCTGAGCGTGGGTAAGCTTGAATCTAGTCGTTACCGATTCGCTCGTTTTGTCATCGTGTTCCAGTTTGATCGAAATGCAAATCAACTGCAATGGAATACCTTTACCAACCAGGCGGGTTATCGACTAACTCCCAGTTGGGATGTAAAGGCCGATTGGGGCAGTCCTTACTCGGGGTCGTTTGGCAATCGCATCAAGGCCTGCTTCGATCGAACGGTTGTCCTGAGTTCCAACTCGGTTCACGTATATGTGAATGCCACCAATCGTTCGGTCTCGAACCCAGGTGGCAGCGTGGTTTGGTTCGTGCTGGACAATGTTCTAGGCACGTTTCAGTCGGTGCAAGAAATACGCGACGGACGGTTGATTGAAGGCTATCAGAGAACTCCCAGCAACATTGTGTCACCCGATGGTCCTCGAACCTATCTCAACAGCTTTGGGTACGATTTTGACGTCAATGTTACTGATGCAGACTCCAAGCTAGCGGTCTTGGCCATTTCAAATCCTGGAGCAGAAGACAATTACACATCAGGCTCTGGCTCGAGCCCTATTTTTGCGGTGGGCCCAGCACCGAATGGCTATGTTCAACTTTTTGGTCGGGATAATAATGATTTATGGGCGATTCAAAGCAAAGCTACCCGGTATGTTGGAGCGTATTCTGGCGCGAATCAAACGTATAACTTTGGAGCCAGTGTTACCTTGTTTTCCAATTCTTTGATTGGAATTAGCGATCGTTCTACCACACTGAATTTCACCATGCTGGAACGTGCCAGCACGACCGACCGACTATGGCCCGATTATTCGACCGAAACAAGTCCTGGTGTACCTAAGCCAGAAACCCGTACCACGATTTCGGACCTGAAACCCTCGGAAGATCTGTTGAACATGCATGCACCGCGAGTCATCGCCGCGGATCAAGATTGGGTTGTGTCCGTGTTTGCGACGACTGGGTCTCAACCCGCGTTAGGTGTATTCACCCTCACCAAAAGCACCAGCTGGGCTTGGACCAAAAAGTACATTTTGCCCACAGGAGCCGTCAACAGCAATTCTGCCCCCGACGTCTTTGCCGATTCCACCTTTTGCTGGTTGTCCAACGATCGCCTCACCACCTACTTATTGGTCAATGATCCTTTGAATGAACAAGCATGGCTGTATTTGAAATCGGCAACATGAAACATCAGTGACGAAATGTACGAAATTCCATGTCTTTTTCAATTGACGTGAACCGATGTTCATACATAAACTTGCGAACGTTGTACGAAAGTGTTGGCCAAAGCTCAATATAATCCTTGAAGCTCATGTGAGACAGGATGTTCACAATCACTTCGTCTGGAAAACATTGATGCAATGGACATGTGCCTTCGAGGGTCCAATCCATGATGGGTTGAAAAGTGAACCAAGAAGTAGACAGCGAATGAATGCTATAGGAAATGAATTTCTAAACTCGAATTATGCATAGGTCCCTTTCCTTGATACATTCGTCCATCACATGTGGGTGTTTGCGCCGCGATCAAGAAGGAGTCGAACCACCTCTTGGCGACGGCTCCAAAATGCTAATCGCAACGCATCATCGTTTTGTGCGTGAATGTCAGCACCGCGGTCCAAAAATAGCTCCACCACTTCTTTGTGACCGTTCATGGCAGCAAGTAGCAACGCCGATTCAACTTGGGCGTGAATGTCAGCACCGCGATCCAAAAACAAAGAAACCACGTCCTTGAAACCGTCTTGACAAGCACGGCACAAGGCATCATTGAACCCGTATTCCAATTTAGCACCACGATCCAGCAGCAACATTGCCACTTCTTTCTGGCCGAACGACGCGTCCGCACCCAATGCCTTGCTTTTCACTTCTGTGTCAACGTTGGCGTTTCTGTCCAAAAGCAATTCCGCAACTTCTTTGTGTCCGAATCGTGCAGCACGGTTCAACGCCCATTTGAAATGATAAGCGTCGAAACCACGATCCAAGAGAAACACAACTGCACTTTTGTTGCCCACCGCGGATGCATACGCTAACATTCTTTTCGCCTCCACAATGTGCCGATCCAGTACAAAGGCTATATGATGCAGACTCGCTTTTGCCAGCGTAAGATCTTGTTCATGAGTTGAAACTTTTGTTCGTTTATGATACGAAAAGAGCAAGTCCAAGAGTGGCGAGTTGAGACGATTTCGTTCCATAGGGGTGATTTGATCCAACTTGCTCCGGTGTGGTGGCGTTTTCCAAGGCCTTCAACCGATCAAACGACGGATCGTGGAATGAATCGGCATCCATCGCCATATCGCTCGTGGACCCATACAACCCGCCCCATAATTGGGGTGACGTAAGAGGCGACAACTCCATTTGGCAGAATGGTTCGCGACTTGGCACATTCAACCAGATCAAGAACGATTTCATATTTTTGATTTTGCAGAACAAAATGAACCCAGCGCAGGGGATCGAACCCTGATCTTCAGGCTTAGAAAACCTATGTGCTCTCCGTTTGCACCACACCGGGGTTGTGCGACCCGAAACTGGGACTCGAACCCAGGCTGCACGCCTTAGGAAGGCGGTGTGCTTTCCATCTACACCATTCCGGGTTCCATGAGGTTCTCTCATACTCCAAGTTGTTGAAATGCGTTTCGTTCAAGTCTACCCCTCAACGCAACGAGAAGAAAAAGACATGCGTACGGTCACGACCAGTCATGACGGGTTGGTTTGGCATTCCAAAAGCCGCTACCAATGGAAAAAGGGGAAGCGTGTACCTCTGGGGGAGAATGAAACACCTTCCGGAACCTGGACCGAAATGCGCATGACGTTGTTTCCTTCACCCATGCTCGTGCCACATACTTGGAAGCGGTATGGGCTCACTATCGACGATGGATATCGCGTGTTCGATAAGATTGATGTCGCATATTTATGGCAATTGGTATTTATGTTCCTTCCAGAATATGAGGATTGCGAAGTCGTTACAACCGCCATTCGTTCCACCTTTCAAAGCATGTTTCAATTCTTGTTCATTTCGAGAAGGGTGTTGGTAAGTCATTTTGTCGACGCACACAAAAAGGATTTCTTATTGACAGGAGATGCCAAGCCCGTGCTTTGTCTGGAGCGGAACGATCATAAACCGTGCTTGCCCAATGTTGTCATTCCAGACTGGCAAGAATGGGTGGGAAGAATTCCTGCCAAGCCTCCCAGTTACTTACAGGTCACTCACTATGAGAAAGCGCGTACTGGAAATGGAGTGCTCATGGTGCCTGTTGCCATGGATCCCCACGGTAGGATTCAAGCTCAGCGAATCATTCTCAAGACGGTGTATGACTCCATCCCTGTATTGCCTCCACTCTGTGCCGCCACTGCCCCATGTGTGGTAAAACTTCAGTCTGACCCGGATCAAGAGTATGTACTGGTTCACGAATGCTGTTGGTGGATCTCCGAACTTTCGGCTCGGGTAGTTCCCAGCAAGAAACGGAAAAGAGCCCATGACGACAGCGCCCCACAGGCCAAAAAGAAGTCAGCCTGAGTGGCGTTGATGGGTCTCTTTCAACCATTGGACTCCCATGTGAACGTTAGTGGCCTTACGCGGAATTGTGGGCTTCTGACGAGACCGTGAACGAACGCGCTTACGACCTGTAGCCGCCAAGGGCACGTGTTGAAGTCCCGAAACGGGTAGGCCTCGTATTTCGTGAACCGTTTCGAGGTTCAATTCAACGAGACCGATCACAAAGTTTCCGAAGCTCCCATGTCCATGCATTTGACTCCAAAACAAGAAGTTGCAGTTGTACATGGGAGCCAACGGTATGAAGCGGAGGCATACAACGCTTGGTGGTACTGGTGGCGTCAGTATCGTTGGTGCAGATGCGAGCCGTTTTCAACGGACGAGGCCGAATGAATGTTAATTAAAGTCTTAGAAATCAAACAGACCGTTTTTATTGTAGAAATTTCTGAGAACATGCAAGGGTCCGGCCGGACACTGATTACATGAAACCATATTTTTGGGTTCGGTGTCTAGAAAAGGGTTTCTCCGCCATGGCGACGTTGACTTCTTCACCCGTCTGCGCGTTGCGCCTCAAGCGTTCTGTGATGCCCATGGATAACAACATTTCTGGTTCTCCACCAAGAAAGCGGCCAACAGCGCGGAAAGCCCCAGCGACCGCCGCAAAACATACACATGCAAGTTCGAAGCGGAAGCAAGCAACTCCGGCTATTTCGACGGCGTCTGATTTGGAGGAAGCCAAGAAGATAAGCCAATCTGCAGTCCAGACCAGATTCCAACATCGTCAATTTTCCATCCCGCCACCGACAATGCGGGGTGTCGGCAACGTTGAGAGCGTGGTGGCGAATTCAGACAACAACAGTGGTTTCTGCGCCCTCGTAAACAGTCTACGTCAAGGCGGATCTGTTTCGGCAGACGCTTGGAGTCAACTGCATGGTGATGATGCGCTTATCATCGCTAGTTTTGTCCATGGTCGGCATGCGGGACCAAGAAGACCGTCAGAGCTCTCGGACTCCGATTCTGACTAACCGAACATGCTGAGCTGATCGATTCTTTCCTTTTCTGTACTGAAAAGATAAATCTCTTAAAACGTTTTACTACTGGTGAATACAAAAGGCTTCTGCAACGATCACGGATAACCAAGCGCTTTTTCGACTGAAAGGTTAAATGCCCTCTTGCGGTGGGCGAATGCGGCCACGGCTGAAGTCAACAGGTCGACCTCATCCGCAGTCAACGCTCCATAATAACCGTTGAACTTGATCTTTGATAGATGAGGATCGTTCAAGGCCCACGGCCACTCGCATGCGAATCCAGTCAGTTTTTCAAGGAAGACTGTTGGACGCTTCCACGTGCGCTGCTTCTCCTCAGACAATGAACGCAGTGTTGGGAACACCTCGCAGAGTTGGTCGAACGTTTGCTTATTGTAGATCCTCTGCACATGTTTTGACCCGGATACAGCGACGCCGTTAAGCACCACCATAGGTCGATCAGGTTTTTTCCCATCATTTGGTGCCCACGCGTTCCCATTGTCCTTTGGAATAGTAACCTTGTATACCATGTAAGGCTTAGCGTCTTGTATCCTCATCCCTTCGGGGACGGGGGTCTGCAAACCACTTGAGTTGTAAGCATGATACAAAATGACTCCGCACTGGTACATACTTCAGGCGTTGCGCGCGGCGGTTCGACGGGTTGATGTACTGCATAACTTTCAGCATGTCGAAGTGCGGCAGCCGCTTTCGTCTGTATGTATCACAAAAGATGTCCTCGCGTCAAATAGCTACGATCATACTTGGATTGAACCGCGTTCCAGGCGTGTAATAGTGATAAGAAAGGTCTAGTTTCTCGGACAAAATGCGCTATGGAGATCAGTCATGCACGCACAGTAATTACGCGCTTCTATGTACCTCGTTCGATGGTTTCTTGCCCACCAATGCAGCCCAAGAGCTCATGTCGTAGACGCGCGGGAAACGTCAAGACGGAGACTAGCAGCTGTTTAGAGTAATTCTGGCCTTCTGAATGGCCTATAACCTAAAAAACTATTGATAAAAATTCCATCACCAGCTTTGAATCACGATAAAACTGTTCAAAACTCAAACGATGTTGTCATCCATCAACACAGCCCTCTGCCTGGGTGTCGGTCTTGTATTTCGTGAACCGTTTCGAGGTTCGATTCAAATGGGTCCAATCACAAAGATTCCGAGGCTTCCAGGTGAATGCGTTGAAATCAACGAATTTGGAGTGGTGACGCCAGATCAAGAAGTCGCAGTTGTACCACCTGTTCTCGCCCACCAGCATCCAGAGAGAGTGCTGGACCAACTTCAAAACCACTTGGAACCCGTTTCCAACTTTTTGCTTCTGGACAGTCATGCCATCAAACGGTCTCTAGAATCTCCCATCAAAAGCGAAAGGCGTTTGAAAGGACCCACCAAAACGGTTCTGAGTTTGACTACCGGAGACTTTGTGGCCACCGTCGTCCAGGACGTTTGGCAAGTCGGCGTGTTGTGGTGCGACGACAAGATGCAAGCCAAACTCTTCGTGGTGGAAGAGAAACAGTATATTCCCATTCTAGCGGGAGAGACCAAGGTGATTCTCTTAGAACCATTGCGCGCAAAAGCACTGCGACTGGGTGGTGAATTGGACGAAAGTTTCACAACAACATCCTATGTACTACGACGCATGATCGATGGGGAGCATTTTATGCAACAGATGCGGCTGATGGCATCATGGTACACTGGTGAGTCAAAGACGACAGAGAATCTCCCGGGATTGATCGCATCACGACATTTGGTATCTGACTACCACTTCCGCCATCAAGATCCTCCGCTGTCCTATCTACTGCAATTGGTTCCTCTGCAATCACGGCTATGCTACCTGAAAAAGCACAAGTGTGACGAAACAACGGTTGCATTGGCATTGACCGAGGATTTTCCAGCCAAACGACGCAAACCATCGGAGCAGGACATGTTGATCATGGAAGCCTTTGTGCAACGAGTATCTAGTTCTCAGCGTTCATGAAATGCAATTTGGCAAAGAAGAAAATCGTGAAAAGTATATTCGTTGCTGGAATCGCACTCGAAATACGGTGGCAGGTCGCATGAAAATCCGGGCTCTGTGGTCGGCCATCATTCAAAAGCCTGGAATCCCTCCCTCTGATCCAATAACCAAGTTCCAGGGATTCAAGCACCAGGAACAGCTACGCAACGAAAAGTTTATTGAATTCCTCTACGAAACCCCGTTAGGCAACACATTACACTCGAACGGCCGTGATCGCTACAGCTGGCCCATCAAAATGTATATGGATGCCATTTTCGAAATGAAACATGATGTCGAAGCATTCAAGCAGATTGTGGAAGAAGTGGTTCGCGAAATGAATCGACCCACTCATTCCCAAGCGTCAGACTGTTGTGCGGATGAATGATGATCGAGTACAGATTGTAAGTCTCTGAGATTACAGATGTTGTTGCCAATCCAACGTACCGGTAAATACTCTGAAGACTCGGTCGAAACATAAGCGGGCCCAAACAGTTTGACATAAGCATCATCTGCGATTTCAAACTGGTCTCCCAATGGATCACGTAGCTCCGGAGGAACGTGGGGTCGGTCAGGCATGGTCAGTTTTCGCAAATTGATTCCCCGATAGGTAAAGGGTTCGATACGGAAACCACAAACAGTATAACCTCGCTCCACATATTTGGCAAAACGATGCATAGGATGTTTGATTTGACTCGCATTGTGCGGCTTGGAAGCACGAACTTGAAACTCGTGCTTGCGATGGATGATCAGTTGTTGCCCATCAAACGTGTTTTTCAAAAAGTCCAAATCATATTCATTCACGATATGGTCAACAGGAGGAATATTAAGACGAATGAGTTGAATATGACGCAAGTCATTCTGTGCTTTCTCCATCACTACCTCGACGATCGATTCAGACTTGTACAACTCCGCGCAAAAGGCCATACTATAATGTCTGTCTCGACTCCACGCCGTAATTACCTGATGAGGTAAGCGAGCCTCTGGATTCATGGTGTAAAAATCCGCATCATGGGGTGTCCAGGAATCGCCATTCAGCGCTGCCAGAAGCACTGACCCCGAAAGCACCAGATCTTTCGACGGTGTTGGCACATTCCAACGGTTCAACGCATTCCAAACCCGTTGAGTCAATAGTTTGGAACGACGAACTCGTTCGGCAAAGGAACGAAATGTTCGACATGTGTCTAAGAGACAAAACAATTCTGCAGCAGGCAAAAAGCATGCTAGTTCCCGAAAGAGATCCCATGTTTCAAAGACATCTGTCAACTCAGTGGCTCGCTTCCTCTTGGACATGGCAATTTGAAATTACAAAGATGGACATTGGTTTATGGGCTTCACGACTTTGGTTTTGAAGATGATATTTGCTGCCTCCCGGAGATACGCAAGTTTCTCATCTGATGAAAGTTGTCACTACCAATAAAAGAAACATGTTGGGCAGCAGCTTTGTGGCCATGATTTTCGTGATTCTCATTGTCATCATTGTATTCTTGGGATTTCAAGTGAATGATAATGTGGGCAAGTGTCGCAAAGCGAAAGAAAATGATCAAGATGAATTGAAACAGACTGCGCGATTGATGGTCCAATCCGAATCACAGGCCAATCCCTTTTGGAAGTATCGACAAGCTCTCGAAGCCAGTATTCGGTTGAACCGTTTGATTGATATTTATGGCAGTAAACAAGCGGCCGCCAAGGCGCTCAAGATGGATCCCAAACGGTTAGAAGATCTACAAACGGCCATGGAAGAGATGGTGGTGGACAGTGAAGCCTTGATGGGAGAACTCGCGGAAAGTTTTAGCGAATCGTTTCGATCCCATTGGAATCGTGAAGCTGGGGTGCAGACCGGATCCCAGAAAAAACGACATTAAAGAGATTTATCAATCTCTGACCGAGAACCGATAGGTTCTCTATCTTGCAAACTCATTGCTGCTGACATTGTGGCGGTTGTGGCTCGATCACTTCCTCTTCCTCGGCAGGATTCCAGTCTGCAACGGGTACGGCTGGTGGCGCTTCTGCACCATCCAAGCTTTTGACGGGAAAACATTCCGACAACAATCGATGCTGATCTTCGGTCAAAGTGTCTGGAAAGTTCACCTCAATCACCATGATGACCCGACCTCGACGATTAGAATGGCGGATCGGAAGTCCATAGCCATGCACCACTACTTTTTGGCCGGGCTTGTACACCTGGTTAGGACGGGACTTGACTCGCAAAGTTTCACCATGCGGCAATGCCACCAATACATCAAAACCACCCAAGGCTTCCGCCAAGGTCAAGTGCAACGTGGTAGTCACGTCGTCTTTGCCCGCCACCTCCCATTTTGGATGAGGTTTCGGTCGCAACACACAGCCCAGTGCCACATCCGGAGCCAAACGAATCACTTGTCCGAATCGCATTCCCGGCTCAATCTTGATTTGAAACGACTTGTTTTCCACAATAAATCCTTGCCCTTTGCACTCTCCGCAAGCCTTTGATGCTATAAACGTGAACTTGCGCCCTTGACACATCTCACATGGGACTTTTTGCACCATCATGGGTATCATGGGATGACTGATGACCGAAAATCCTGCGCCTTTGCAGCCTTTGCATGTGGTGGCCGTTTTTGAACCCTTTCCTTCGCAAGCTCCACAGGGCGAACGATTTTGGATGCCCAGCGTATGCACCGCACCCACAAACAAATCTCGCAACTCGATTGGCACCTGAATGCATTGCGTGGGCTCGGGTCCTTGATCGTATTGGGCACGTAGTTCGGGGTCGCTCAAAGTCTCATACGCTTTCTGAATCTCTTTGAAGGTCTCCACATCGCCACCCTTGTCAGGATGATGGGTCATGGCCAACTTTCGGTAGGCTTTGCGAATCTCTTCTTGACTCGCATTCTTTTCCACGCCCAATACAGCATACATGTTTTGCAATGAACAAGGGTTTATTTCTATCTCATCAGGGTGAACAGGTGTGGTTTGAGCTGCACGTTTCATACCTCGCCGCACAAATATTCCAGCAAGGAATCACTGGGGGCGAAAAAATGGGGCGCCGAAAAAATATGGGTTCGTTCTGCCGTGGTTGATCGTGCCATCGCACTGAAGATGAGTCGATGAAACAACACACCCAGCGACCGCGGTGCACTGACGAACACACGTTGAACCTGAGTTGGGAAACGTAGGCACAGGTCTTCATACACCGTCATGTCAAACGTGTGATGGTCCAAAAGAACCACATGCGTAATGCAAGGAAAATGCGAAAAAAACCGAGCCATGGATGCAGGAGCTAAAATAGATCGCGAAGCCAGAATCGAGTCCCATTTCCCGTTGGCAGGGATGTGACGCATATCTAGCAGTCCTTCCTTACCCGACCACCGCGCACTCAAACTGTTCAACACACTTTGGAAAAAACTGAGAAACAAGACTTTGCCTTGCGGTGCATACTGGCTGTAAATCTGGTCTAGGGCTTCCATACGAGCTCGAATCATATCTCCTTCCTCTGCCTCCGTTCTCGTTCTTTTGCTGGCGCGGGGTTCCAAAGTCAACACTCGCACAAATTCAGACTGAAACGCTGTTCGGCAGCATGGGCAATTGCTCTTGATGGCATTCCATTCACGCAAACAACCATGACAAAACACATGACTGCATGCGCGATTACGAACCGGTTGAGTGGGCGGGAGTGTACAAATGGGACATGCATCCAACGCTTGTTCTGCCTCTTGGCATGGTCCAATCGAATCCCAATCGGGCAAAGTCACGCGAGATCCACTCGGATCCGAAAACAAGGCCACCATGTCTTCCATCACCGACCGAGATCGATGCAATCCGGCTTGCGTTTCGTACAATCTTTGCAAAACGATGCGACATTGGGCTCTTGTCAAATGATAAAATCGTTCGGAGCTCATTGGCACAATGGGATTCACGTCTGCCGGAATCATGGCCAAGGTCAACCCAATAGGAGGCACGTCTGGAAAGGACAGATGCATTTGGCATAGCAACGTGCCTATCTGATCATAACGAGCCCTATGAAAATAATCGGGAAGAAAAAAGTTCCGAACCATACCAAAGGCAAACCCTCGAGCCGCCATTCGAAGTCCCACCCAAAGATTGGTGATTCTCATACTTCGTAACACGGAAACATCACCCAAGACATCGTCTAGGAACACCCGATGCCAGTGTATGGACAAGATCCATGCTCGAAGCACTCGGCACAAACTCATCAACTTGAGCGGGACCACAAAGGTGCCGGAGGAGAGATCGGGGGGCAAACGTCGAGTTCCAACTCGGGCCTGGCTGGAAGTCCACCACACATGAGACAGCATATCTGCACACGTTTGAACGACGCGGGGTATATCGTCCCCATCCACCACAATCAAATTCATGGTAGCACCACCGGCATCACGAATAAAGTCAAGAAATTGGCGGGTGTAATCATGATCATACAGATGTGTGCGGAAAATGCCACCTCGATAGCGCGCACCAAATTCTGGCATCGTAAACGAGGTATCAAAGGGACAGAGCATGGTAGATGGCGTTTCCGGTTGCATCGGAGTTTCCAAAGGAAAAGCAAAAGAATGCCGAACGTCTTCCGACTCTCTTCGTTTCATTTCCTGGGTGACTTGTGACAACGTCACTACAGGAATGGACAGAGTGACCATCTTTGTTCGAAAAGAGCGCCAATAGTTGATCGAGCACTCCAAAGGAAGTCGTAACGTAGGACCGCGAGATGAGGGAACACAGCCATGAGAAAAACATTCGTGTAAAATGGTCTGCATCGTGCTGCACACGTCCGAATCGTCCCCTCGGCAATTGAACCACTCGACGTACAGTCGTCCACGGGCGACCACTTCGAACGTATCAGAGTCCAAAGCAATGTGAATCGTGCGTTGAAACCCTTTCCCATGAGGCGTCAAGAGTTTGAAGTGCGAAGATAACGACGCAAACAAGTACCCGGTCGTATGAATCTCGGAACACTGCTGCAGAGATTGCAATTCTTCCGAAGAAAATGTACTCTGCGGAATACGAACTGCCGGGGTCTCCAACACCCATAGATGACCGGTGAGGCCGTGCGCCGAAACCACGGTATGAAATGCCATGGCCACGTGTGCTGGATCCTCCAACCAATTGGGTGCCATTCGCGTGATGCGTTCCACCGTGGCAGCAATGGAATCCCTCGGCTGGTGGGGATACAACATTCGAACCATGGATACCAAACGTTCACGGATGCGCTCCATGGCTGGCGTTTTGTTCCATACGCCAGAAAAATCAAAGCTGGAGATCCAGTGTTGTGGTTTGAGGTTCAGCCAGACGTTCCAGTTTTTGTAGCGTCTCGTCTGCGTTTGGCTTGGGTCGCGGTGTAAACATGAGCATCACAAGAAGGAAACACAATACCACACCTACTCCCAAAATAATGTACGAAATTGTGTTCGAACTGAGTCCAGAAGACGAACTTTTCTGAACTGTTACTGCCGGTTGGTTCTGATCTGCTGTGGCATCCAATTCTTCTCCTTGGGTATTGAAAAACCTCCCGTTGCAATAAATGGTAAAATCAGTGTCTTGAATGGCCACGGTTGAATTATTCACAATGGATTGTTTGCAAATGGATACGTTACACGGTTCGCTGATCATGGCCTGGGTACGATAGGCGGAGCCGCCTGAAGCACAGTGTTTACCAAAGCAAACCACCGGAAGCGCCAAGTTGGCTTGTTGTAGAGTTTTCAAATCCTTGAAGCAGCCGCACGGTTCGGCGTCGATGTTTGCGGCCTTGGAACAATAATCGGTCATTTTGGCATCACATCGGTCTGACTGGGGTTGATAGCGATTCAAACGAGCACTTCCCACAAACAAGGCGTCACCATTGCATCCTCGCGTGATGACGGAATCCCAATCTTGAATGATCGTTGGAGTAATACTGGCACCAGGGCCAATCGTGACCACAGAAGTCAGATCTGAAACCGCAAACGGACCCAAAATGGATTGAGCACTACCCGTTGCCGGCGTCAGATTCAACTGTTGATAATTGAATGGCACCAAAACACTCTGCGCCGTAAAACCTGCGGCGAACGACACGGGCACACCCTGTTGAGCCAAAATGGTGTTCGTGACCGGCACATCACCGTTGCCGTCATTGGGCCAAAAGAGTCCCGTGCAATTCTTTCCCGAGAAAAAGATAGGACTGGGAACACGATCCGTTCCATTGGGGCCATCTGTGTTCAACACCGACGCATATCGCGACCAGAACGCGTCGCACATGGGTACGTTTGTTTGAAAGCACTGGAACAAAACAGGATGATGAGTTGGTTCCGACGTTCGCCCCAAGAATATCGAGTCATGTACATCGAACGCAAAAACCCGTTTGCGTGTCGTGTGCCTTTGCGTTGGCCCAATTCCTTTGCCGAATTATTGCGACAGATTCATACCATCACAGGTGATGTGGCGGATGGCATTTTTGTGCAAGATGCATCATGCCGAACCCAAGGCGAATCCGACCAAGAAACCTACTTGTACATTTCGTGCGAAGAGTCGTTCCAAGCCATCATTCCACGTCGACATGAATCGAACGGATCCAAGGTAGCCTATGCTTTGATCACTCTCCCAGTGACAGCTCCGCCGCGTTTGAATCCGCCCGGTCCACCTCGGACCCTTCAATAAAAGAAACACTCAAGACATGAGTTCACGAAGACGGGATCGATCTCGGTCCCCTACACGGGGATGTCGATCCCCTACACGGGACGAAGGCAACAAAGTATTGGTCTATCGAGGAACCACCAATCCTTCCGATCGGTCTCGTCTCATTTCTGAAGGCCTCGTCGTCTACGACAATATGTATCCGTTTCGAAAAGCAGCGCAATTTATTGTCAATGCAGAACATCATTCGCGAGGCCGATCAACACCTCAAGAAATCGAACGCTTTGCCGAGTACTTGGCCTTGGCCACCAATCGCTATCAGGGAGACATGTTCCCCTATCTACACTTTATGGAGTGGATCCGCGGACAACGAAAAGGACAGCGCATTGTGGTCGTATCCATCACCGACGAGGAGAGTTTCGAATCGCTCAAGAAACGAGGGGCCACGTTATTTGACGGAGAGGTTCAAGACATTCCTCGTGCTATGTGCCGATGTGCTGATTTTGAGAGTTGATCAATACCCGAGTTTCTTTTGAATGCGCTCGGGCAATAGAATACGTTTGCCTTTGTAGGAAAATGTAAATCCATGGGGAGAACGACCGATTCGTGATGTCCGTCCCGTTGGCCCTTGCACCTGCCCCCAAGGCAACACGGTAAACCATTGACCGTCATGTTCGAATCGATGTAGAGTCGCCTTGTTCGGCATTCACCTTTATTTCATTGCGTGTCTGCCACAAAAGGTCACCAGAGAAGGATCTGTTTCAGCATATAAAGTAACTGTCACGTAAGGAAATCGTCAAGTTGCTCTTGGATCGAGGTGCCAGCCGCAACCCAGTGCTACGTTGGGCTTCCCAGTTGAATCGTCACGATGTGGTGGAAATGCTTCGCACTCAATTAAACACCGAATTCTCTGCCTGTAATCCAAGTCCAGACCGATGAAAACCATCCCTTTTTCTCGGCGTCGTACAAACGCTTGCTTTGCGTCTTTTCGTCTACCTTGAGCAACGTCATCATGGTTTGCGACACTAACAATGCAAATAAAAGTGGAGTTTTCCCTTCGTCTTTCCACTTTTTCATACAGTTTGGCATCTCAACACCCGTGCTTTCGAAACACTTTTTGTTAGCCTCTTGCTCACTTCCCAATTCCTTCCATTCGTCCCGCGTGTCTTTCCAAGTTTTGGCTTTCCAAGTGCCCTCATAGGACCGAACAATAAGTTGGATGGCTCGCACATTGTCCATAGGATTGACATTGTCCGGCTTGGTTAATTCGCCTTGCATCATTGCATTGACTCGGATCAGTTTCAATACCTGATCCGCAACCGAGGTTTCCAACGACAATTCCAGGCCTCCGGCACTTTGATGAACCGGTTGCATGATCGACGAAATCAAACATTGAACCACATCCATCAACGGTTTGTCCAACGTATCCAACGCCGCACTTTCGCACATTTGTTTCCACCGATCGGATAGATTTTTGTGATACTCGACATCCTTTTGAAAGGAATCCATCAACACTCGCTGCAAGGAACGAAGCGGACCATACCATTCTTGCTTGGACGAGTCGTTCATCTTGTCCACATTCATTGGTGTAGACACGTCGCGAATCGCCTCCAAGGCGGCCTGCAATTCCTTTTTCCCGGTAGGCACATCCACCAGAGGAAACACACCCAACTTTTCCAAACATGCCTCCGCCAGGATCCACAATTCGTACAACAACAGGATGCGCTGCGTCACTTGCGGAATAGCATAGGGATCGGACTGGGCATAGCCCTTCATCAACCACGTTCCAATTCGGCTGGGAACAAACATCACCAACTTTTCACGCCACCAACCCGCCAAAACTTCTGGAGTTCTGTCATCCGCCTTCAGCACGTCTTGTACCACCTGTTTCAGTATGGCATAAGATTCCTCGAATGTTGTACTGGCTGTCAGTCGAGTGCGCGTCAAGTCTCGCAACTCTTTGCTCTTTTGCATGATTTTGCGACGCAAATCGATTTCAGACGAACTCATCAAGTCTTTTGCATCCACTTTTTCCAACCGACTATGCACGTTCTCCTCGTCCTTCAAAAAGGAAGCATGGCCCACAGGACGCACAGGACGCACTGGATAACGATCCGCGTGTTTCATCTCAGCAAACGGAGAAGAGAAGACGGGTGTGGTCATGTAAGGAACCAAGTCACTCCAATGCAGAATGCGATGCGTCAATCGAGGCGCTCGTTTGGCCAACTTGTCTCCCAGCTCGTTTACTCCGTCTGGCACAATCACATGGGTCGCCTCTCGCTCTTTGGTCGTAAATCGAAACTGAGGAAACAAGCCGGGAATGGTTTTCTGGGTATATCCGGCCGGAAAGGCACGACGACCTCTCTCTTTTGGACCATTATGAATCAGAAACACAGTTCGTTCAGAAGGGTTCATGGTTTATTTCATTCGATGAGAGTTTTTCAATCTCACTTTAAACGTTTGGACAAAATCTCATTCAACTGACGACTGACTTCTTTCATCCAGCCATTGTAGTCTCCCGCCGCAGGTTCATCCGGCAAGAGATTGGCAAACACGTCCATCTTGGTGTTCTTGTCCTGCAAGATGTCTTGTAAAAAGGTGATCCAATTCTGGTTGATCAGGTTCAAGCTCTGTAAAGACGGACCCAAGATACTATCCATCGGGAAAATCATGCTCACCAAATGAATCGTGGAAGTGCTGTTGGCTGATTTGATCGACACTATACTTTGGCTCGCCTCCTTCTCTTCTCCTTTGAATACACCGCGGATCTGATCCGCCAACGTGGCTTTGGCCATATTGATGGTGGCCGGATTGCATTGCTTGTACGTGCACTGCGGCTGCAAATACTTGTTGCCCACCCGATCAAAGCGTTTGCCATCCGCGTAGACC
>CALKVB010000672.1 GCA_937996605.1 uncultured Oxalobacteraceae bacterium
GCTTTGCACCAAATTTTAGGTTCCAAGATATTTAAGCGTTGCACGTCTTCTTTGAATGCGACCGTATATTTCTCAGCGATTTCCCAGGCCGTTTGGCCGGTGCGTCGCGAGCCTTTTTCCATCTTGTCTTCACCATCATCACCATCAGATACTAAATGGCCAACGTCAGTGATGTTGACCACGTGGCGTACGTTATACCCATTGAGCTCTAAGGCGCGGCGCAAGACATCTTCGAACAGATAGGTGCGTAAATTACCGATATGCGCATAGTCATATACGGTAGGGCCGCAACAATACAAGCCAACCCAGTCCTGGTGAATCGGAGTGAAAGGGCGCAGGGAACGTTCCCAGTTGTCGTAGAGTTGCATAGCCATGTGAATTACTTATCTATTCAATAAAAAAAGTGGATCTGTTTTTCGGCGCGGAGCGTATCCTGCCTAGCCCTCTATTATCGCTTAAATACGGCTTTCTTTACACTGTGTTGGTGATGATGCAAAAGAAATACGGCTGGGGTCGAGATTGACCTAAATGAATTGGCAATTTTAGAACCAAGCGCTACACTGAATTTGTGCATTGAAGAAACATATATCACTAGTGCCAGCAAGAAAAATGTGAGCGTGGCGCCCTTATTGCGTTCTTAGCACCTGGATAAAAATAAGATCGAGAGACCATCATGGCAGTCCATTATCCCGAAGTCGGTGAAAAAGAATATGTGGAGCATTACCACGTTCAAGACCATGCACAGGGGCGTAAGATTTTACGTTTCTTGATGTGGGTGAGTTTGCCTTTGCTGTATTTGGATTTTGCCCTACAAGGAATTCATCAACTCGCTGGGTTGATTGAGCCCAGAGTCTTAGGTCTCGCTGCGTTGCGGCTTGCTGTGTGTGCTTACGCATCGTGGATTTTGCGTGTGATTGGCAAGCGTAGCGACAGGCTAACATTCGAATTGCATTTGTATCGTTGGGCGATTTTGGTATTAGCGACGCAGCTTATCAGCGACTTCTTTTCGCCATCGACGTATCTTGGGCATTTCCTTATCGACGTTTGGCTTTGCTTGATTACCACGGTGGTCTTACCCTTGCGGTCTGCATTGTTGCGGCAATTGGTGTTTGCCTATTTTTTTGCAAGTTTGGCCTTAATATTTAGTAAGCAGTTCCCCTCAGTTTTTTTTCAATTCACGACCATCGTGATGTTGCTGTTGGCGACATATAGTGGACAAGTAATTCATCGTCTCATGCGCCACTATCGTTTGAAGTTGCTGAGTGCCGAGTCTGAATTGCAACGTAAAGAAACCAGTGACCCATTGACAGGGATTGCTAATCGTCGCGAGTTTATGCGCGTTTCTGAGAATGAGTTGCAACGCCATTTAAGACTGGGGAAACCTTTGTCATTGGTGGTATTGGATTTGGATCATTTGCAAGACATTAGTTTGAATTATGGTGCCGATGTCGGAGACATGGTATTAGTCGAAGTGAGCAAACGCATGAAGCGCGCAACCCGTGGTTACGATTGTCTCGCACGTTACGGCACCGAAGAGTTTTGTGTCTTGTTACCAGAAGCAGGTGCCGATGTGGCTGACAAAATTGCGGCACGCACTCTGTTAACCGTGCAAGCGATGCCAGTGGCGGCAGCGGGGCGCGAACTCAAGATTAGCGCTAGCATAGGTGTTGCCACATTACGCCAAGGGGATACTGTCGAAGCGATGCTGCGTCGTGCTGAGGAAGCATTGGTGCTTGCTAAGGAGACAGAGCTGAGCGAGGAAAGTGCAACTGCACTTGAGTCCACAAGTGCACCGCAAGCGTTTGCCTGATCTTGATTAAGACTAGGTCCTGCTATCTCAGTTCGTTCTCGAGAAATTTCCACACACCTTCGTCACCCATCGCTGCGACATTGATGCGCATGTGGGTCGATGGTAATTGATGTGGTGAAAACAAACTGCCTGGCGCAATTAAGATGCCTTTTTCTAAGGCCTTTTCGGTTAGCGCAATAGTATCAGTGCCAGTTTCTACCCACAGAAACATCCCGGCTGGTGTACGGTATTCAACTTGCATCCCCATTTTCTCTACACGCGAAGTGACTTCGTGGCGTGCTGTATCGAGTTTGCTGCGAATACGATCAACGTGTTTGCGATAGTGGCCTTCAGACAAAATTTTATGCACAACGCGTTCACAAATTTCGTTCGTGGTTAGCGTTGATAACATTTTTCGATCGGAAAAACGAATCGCATTTTGATGCGAGGTAGCGATGAAACCTACGCGCAGATTTGCTGCCAAGGTCTTAGAAAATCCGCCAAGATAAATCACGCGATTGAGTTGATCCAAAGCGGCAAGTCGCGTCGCGGGCTGGACGGCAGAGCCTGGATGCATATCACAATAGACGTCATCTTCTACGATCATGAAATCGTGTTGTTCCGCTGTCTTCAAGACTTGGAATGCTTTGGCGGCAGATAGCGAGGTCGAAGTTGGATTGTGTAATACCGAGTGAATGATATAGAGCTTAGGTTTATGTAAGGCAGCCAGCTCAGCTAATTTCGCTACATCGGGGCCGTCGTGCAAACGTGGAATGCCGATCACTTTTGCACCTAAAGTAGCAAAGGTGCCAAACATCAAAAACCAAGCAGGGTCATCCACAAAAATAGTATCGCCAGGTTGCGTAAATTCACTCGCAACTAAATCGAGTGCCTGCGTGACACCATTGGTGGTCACAATTTGCTCTGGCGCGGCAGCAATTTCGAGTTCGGCCAACTTCAATTGCAGTTGCTGGCGCAGAGGCAGAAAGCCTTGTTGCGTGCCGTAATGCAGGAGTAGGTTTTGATTGAGGCGACTAATCGAACGCAATCCATTCGCCACCAATTCTCCATCGAGCCATTCATGAGGTAAGAGCCCAGAGCCTGGCATTTTTTGCGGCGGCAATTGGCGAAACATATTTCGAATCAACCAAACAACGTCGGGTTGTTGTGAGGTGGGGAGGGTTTGGGCAACTGGGCTGAAATTGTTTAGTAAAGAAGCGCGTTCACGTACAAAGAAACCCGAGCCACGACGAGATTCCAGATAGCCATTGGCGACGAGTCGATCATAGGCTTCCACCACGGTAAAGCGCGAGACCTTTTGTTCGTCGGCGAATTGCCGTATCGATGGCATACGTGAGCCCGTACGCAAAAGCTTATCATCAATGCGGCAGGCAACCGAGCGTACGATTTGTTCAACCAGTGAGCCGCCGGAGTCGCGTGAGACCATAGGGCTGTTCCCAAGATTGGCGGACTTTGGCATCGGAGATTCTCCTAGAAATTTTTGTATTGGTAATTTTGCCGTGACAGTATGAAATCTATTTTAATAATTGTATTGGTACTGTATCGGTGTTTGCAGGTAGCATAGCATAAAGAATCAGTTTATTGAGTTGCCCACATGTGTTGCCAATTAAGTGTTTTATAGGCTAATTGTGTCGAATAAGTGGCTATTAGGTGGTATGTCGGTGGCTGTTGTTGGTTTTTGTTTTTTCAGAAAAATGCTCAAATCCTTCAAATTTGAGCATGGAGCAGCTTGAATTTGACGGATTTTTGTAATTTAAGCGTTGCTTGAGGGTGGTTTAAAGCGCGCTAGACTCGTACAATGTCGGATTACGCCGAATTCAATTCGGTTTTAGCTTCACTCAGCTCAACTTTTATTGATTTCGCCTACTTCCCGTAAGGAAATTGCGCGACTACGCATAGGAAATTGTTATGTCAGTCTACGAAAAACTCAAAGCCTTAAACATTGAATTACCAGCAGTTGCAGCGCCAGCAGCTGCTTATGTGATGCATGCGCAAACTGGAAATACCGTATTTATTTCTGGTCACATCGCCAAGAAGGACGGCAAAGTGTGGGTTGGTAAGCTTGGTCAGACCATGGAAACAGCAGAAGGCAAAGAAGCCGCGCGTTTGATTGCGATTGATTTGATGGCGACTTTGCAAGATGCATGCGGCGGCGATTTGACCCGTGTTAAGCGCATCGTCAAATTGATGAGTCTGGTAAATTCGACACCAGATTACACTGAACAGCATTTGGTCACCAATGGCGCATCGGAGTTGATTGGTGAAGTGTTTGGCGAACAAGGTAAGCATGCGCGTTCTGCGTTTGGCGTAGCGCAAATTCCTTTGGGTGCCTGCGTTGAAATTGAGATGATCGCTGAGATCGCCTAAGATCACTGAAGCCAGAATGCAAAGAGATTTTGTCGCGGTAGTACGGGCGGCAAGGCATCATCGAAGAGACCGATGATGTGAAGAAGTTTGATTAATAAGAACGATTAATTTTTTGAAGTGAACCAAGAATATGAGTAAGCTAAATTTGACGCCGATTAACTGGAAATTTTCTGAGCGTGCTGAGCAGTTGCAAAGCTCGGCCATTCGCGAAATCTTAAAAGTGACCATGCGTCCTGAAGTGATTTCGTTTGCCGGTGGTTTGCCATCACCAGAAACTTTCCCAGTCGATCGTATGCGTGCAGCGTTTGATAAGGTCTTGGCTGAAAATGGTAAAGCGGCGTTGCAATACGGCCCTACCGATGGTTATACACCTCTGCGTCAATTTATCGCTGATTCATTGTCAACGGACGATTGCAAAATCGTTCCAGAACAAATCATGATGACTTCAGGTTCGCAACAAGGTTTGGATTTGTTGGCGAAAGTTTTGGTCAACGAAGGTAGTAAAATTTTGGTCGAAACACCGAGCTACCTCGGTGCTTTGCAAGCCTTCTCAGTGTATCGCCCAGAGTTCGTTTCTGTAGAAATGGATAATGATGGTGTGGTTCCAGCGTCTGTAGCTGCTAAAGGTGAAGGCGCGAAATTGTTCTACGCTTTGCCAAACTTCCAAAATCCTACAGGTCGTACTTTGTCGATTGAACGTCGTCAAGAATTGGTCGAAACATGCGCACGTATGGGCATTCCTTTGATTGAAGACAATCCTTATGGCGATTTGTGTTATAGCGGCGAGCCTCTGCCAAAATTGTTGAACATGAATCCGGACGGCGTTATTTACCTTGGTTCTTTTTCCAAGATTTTGACGCCTGGTATTCGCTTAGGTTACATGGTTGCGCCAATTTCTTTGATTCGTAAATTGGAACAAGCCAAACAAGCGACTGACTTGCACACATCGACACTGACACAAATGGCGGTGTATGAAGTGATTAAAGATGGCTTCTTGCAAGAGCATATTCCAAGTATTCGTCGTTTTTACTCAGCACAATGCGATGTGATGTTAGAAGCGATGACGAAGAACTTCCCAGAAGGCGTAAGTTGGACGCGTCCACTTGGCGGTATGTTTATTTGGGTGACTTTGCCTAAGCATATCCATAGCAAAGAATTGTTAGATGAAGCGATTGCGAATAATGTGGCCTTCGTTCCAGGCGGCCCATTCTATGCAAACGAAGCGGAAACGAATACTTTCCGTTTGAGTTTTGTGACGGTCTCTCCAGAGAAAATCAACGAAGGTATCGAGAAGATTGGTAAGTTGATCAAAGCGCGTATGTAAGCCTTGTTCAAACTGGTAACAACAAGAAGGCTAGCCTGCAGAGGCTGGCCTTTTTTGCATTTATCACGATAGCGATACCATTTTTACTATGCCGAATTCGTCATGCGTAGCACGTGTACTAGCAAGACTGTAATGCCAAAATTTGATACATTGCACACCGTGTAAGAAAGCTGCGCGGCGATCGTGGAGCGTGTCAAAGTTAAATCAGTGCAGGCTGATGAAATTAATTGCGAAGGAAATCGAATGATAGGTATTGGCGGTTCGAACGCTGCAACAGAATTAGCAGCCATCTCAAAGGATTTGTCTCATGTGCGCCCGATTACCGAAGGTGAGCGTCAGCAACGTCGGCAACAAGCCGCGCGGCTTATGCAAGAGAAAGGTATCGCAGCCTTAGTCATGAGCGCGAGTACAAGTCTGTATTACTTTACCGGTTTGTCTTGGTATCAAAGTGAGCGTCTCGTCGGTGCTGTCTTGACGCGAGATGCTAAACTGATTTTTGTAAGTCCCGCTTTTGAAGATTCGAAGTTGCGTGAAACTTTGGGTGAGCAAGCCGATATTCGTCTATGGGAAGAAGATGAAAGCCCATATGCTTTAGTTGCGCAAATTCTAGCGGACGAAAAGCTTAGTGGCACGATCGCTTTGGATGAGGCAGCACCATTCTTTATTGCCGATGGCTTACGCCAAGCCTTGAGCGCTTATGAGATTGTGAACGGCATGGTGGTAACGGCAGCCTGTCGCATGCATAAGTCTGAGAATGAAATAGCGCTGATGCAGGCTGCTAAGAACATTACCTTGGAAGTGCACAAACGTGCAGCGCGTATTTTGCGAGAAGGCATTTCTTCCTTTGAAGTTGCAGATTTTATTAATCAAGCGCATCGCGCTTATGGCGGCAGTAGTTCGACCTTCTGTATCGTCAGTTTTGGTTTGCCGACCTCAATCCCGCATGGCCCGGATGGCGTACAGTATTTGAAAGAAGGCGATATGGTCTTGATCGACACTGGATGCATGATCGAACGCTATCATTCCGACATCACACGCAGTTATGTCTTCGGCGAGCCGACCGCACGTCAACGCAGCATGTGGAATCTGGAAAAAGAGGCGCAAGCCGCTGCTTTCGATGCCGCACAAATCGGTGTTCCATGCGAAGAAGTCGATTTAGCAGCAAGACGTGTTCTGGAAGCAGCTGGTTTAGGACCAGGCTATAAAACACCGGGTTTGCCACATCGCACGGGGCATGGCATTGGCCTTGATATCCATGAATGGACTTATCTCGTGAAGGGCAATAAGACACCCCTCGCCAAAGGAATGTGCTTTAGCAATGAACCGATGATTTGTCTTGATGGTGAATTTGGTATTCGCCTTGAAGATCATTTCTATATGACCGAGCAAGGGCCGCGCTGGTTTACCGAACAAAGTCATGCGGTCGATGCGCCATTTGGTGTATAAAATTGCATGATTTCTGATGTTGTTTGCGCATCCAACAAAGCCAGCCCTAGAGCCTGCATCTGCAGGCTTTTTTGTTGTTGCATCACATTAACAGGTAAAATGCAGGCTTATCGAGAACTCGCTTTTTACTATGAGCAAATTGTCATTTGATCGGATCTTGCAATCGCAAGGTTTCGGTACCCGTAAATATTGTCGTGAACTGATTGAAGACGGAGAAGTCTCGATCAATGGTGAAGTGCATGACAACTACAAAGAATTGATTGAAACCGACGGTTTGGTGTTCACCATTTTCGAAGAAGAATGGACCTATCGTCAGCATGTGTATATTTGCCTAAACAAGCCCGCGAATTTTGAGTGCTCTCGTAAGCCCTCGCATCACCCTGGTGTGTTGACCTTGCTGCCAGAACAGCTAAGTTGGCGTGATGTGCAACCGGTTGGGCGTCTCGATCACGATACAACAGGCATGTTGTTGATGTCGGATGATGGTCCTTTCATCCATGCCCAATCATCGCCTAAGAGGCATATTCCTAAAATTTATGTGGCGACCACGGCGGAACCAGTAACCGATGCTCTGATTGAGGAATTATTGAGCGGAGTGCAGTTACATGATGAGCCAGCGCCGTTGGCGGCACAGACTTGCGTGCGTTTGGGCGAATTTCAGTTGCAAATCGTGTTGGAACAAGGAAAATATCATCAAGTGAAGCGGATGTTGGCCGCAGCGGGAAACCATTGTGCCGCGTTGACGCGCACTGCTATCGGACAACTGCAATTAGCTTCGCTTGGTTTAGAAGAGGGCGAGTGGTGTTATCTTGATCCTCAGCATTTAGCCTTATTGGTTCCTGATAGCGAAACCTAAAATTTCGTCGCTGGTGATGTAACAGAATTGGTGTTCACTGATGTAAGGGGAAACGTATGCCTGTTATCGCAGTAATCAACCCTAAAGGGGGCGTCGGCAAAAGTACTTTGTCGACAAATCTGGCTGGATATTTTGCCGCTCAAGGTTATAAAGTGATGCTCGGTGATGCCGATCGTCAGCAGTCTTCTCGTGCTTGGTTGAGTCTGCGAGCGCCGGGATTGCCACCAATTTCGACTTGGGAATTGAGCGATGGGAATATCGTTAAACCACCCAAAGGCACTACTCATGTCGTCATCGATACACCGGCAGGACTTAAGGGTTCCAAGCTTGACGCGATTTTGAAGTTGGCGGATAAAGTCGTCGTAC
>CALKVB010000673.1 GCA_937996605.1 uncultured Oxalobacteraceae bacterium
ACTGCGCTCTCCGATGCAGCTGAAACCATGCGACGTGGTGGTGGCGTCGGCTACGACTTCTCGACGATACGCCCCAAAGATGCCTTGGTAAAAGGGACCCGCTCACGTGCTTCAGGCCCAGTCTCGTTTATGCAAGTATTCAACGCTTCGTGCTCAACGGTTGAATCTGCCGGTGCACGTCGCGGCGCACAAATGGGTGTCTTGCGCTGTGACCATCCGGACATCCTCGATTTTATCCACGCCAAAGATAAAGGTGGACTCACCAACTTCAATATTTCGATTGGAGTAACGGATGCATTTATGCAGGCCGTTGCGGATGACACCAACTTTGAACTCAGCCACAAAGCCGAACCAGGGGATGAAAAAAAACAAGACGGTGCCTATCAACGTGAAGATGGCGCCTGGGTCTATCAGACAGTTCGTGCGCGGGAATTATGGGATCAGGTAATGAAGTCCACCTATGACCATGCGGAACCAGGTATTTTGTTTTTGTCCCGTATCAATGCAGAAAATAACTTATATTATTGCGAGCAAATTGAAGCAACCAATCCATGTGGCGAACAGCCCTTACCCGATTATGGTTGCTGCTGCTTGGGTTCAATCAACCTCACTCGCTTTGTTAAACAAGCGTTCAGTAAAGAAGCGTACTTCGACTTTGACAGCTTTAAAGCAGTGGTATCGGTTGCCACTCGGATGCTAGATAACGTGCTCGACGCGACCGCTTGGCCTTTGCAACAACAGCACGACGAAGCGATGTCTAAACGCCGAGTTGGCCTCGGTTTCCTCGGTTTGGGTAGCGCTCTAGTAATGCTAGGAATACGCTATGATTCGGCGCAAGGTCGAGAGCTAGCGCGCCAAGTTGCAGAACAAATGCGCAATACCGCATATGCAGCCTCTAGCGATCTCGCCAAAGAAAAGGGAGCCTTTCCTTTATTCGATGCCGAAAAATATCTATCTGGGTCATTCGCGAAACGTTTGCCGGCTGAAGTTCGCGAACAAATCAAGCAGACAGGTTTGCGTAATTCTCACCTGATTTCGATCGCCCCCACGGGCACCATCACACTCGCCTTCGCTGACAATGCGTCGAACGGCATCGAACCCGCATTCTCGTGGGTTTATAACCGTAAGAAACGGATGGCAGCTGGCGATAGTCGCATCTACGAAGTTGCCGATCATGCCTGGCGTTTGTATCGTCATCTCGGTAATGATGTATCAGACGATGCTAAATTGCCACCCGCGTTTGTCACCGCACTCAATATGTCTGCCAATGATCACATGATGATGTTGCAAGCGGTGCAGCCATATGTGGACTCCGCCATTTCAAAAACAGTTAACGTACCCGCCGATTACCCGTATGAGGACTTTCAGACTTTATACTTGGATGCGTGGAAAGCTGGCTTAAAAGGCCTAGCGACCTATCGACCAAACAATGTACTTGGTAGCGTTCTCTCCATTGGTACTGATGCACCAACAAGTGCTCCCAAAACATTACCTGACGATGATTTGCTTCGCAAACAGTTCGATGGGCGTCCATTCGGCGACCTTGAATCAGTCACATCAAAAGTACAGTACATGACTTATGAAGGTAAGAAAACGGTTTATCTCACCGTTAGCTTCATTCATATTCAAGGTATCGTCGGCGGCGAGCTGGCAACGATAGAACGACCATTTGAGTTCTTTATGCCAGCCGGTCAAAAGAATGATGGGCAACAATGGATCTCAGCCAGTATGCGTTTGTTGTCAATGGCGGCACGTTCCGGTGGCTCAATTGCTAAAGCATTGGCGGATATGCGCGAAGTCGTATGGGATAAAGGTACCGTACGCTGCGGCATGATTACCAAAGATGATGGTTCTCAAGCACCTTTGTTCCACGAATCGGAAGTTGCCGCAATTGGTTACTCACTGCAGAGAATTTTAATGAAACGTGGCTTCTTGGATGCTGCTGGAAATCAAGTGCCTATTACAGTTTTAGCAGAAAAGTACAAAAACAAGCAGCTTGCCTATGGCATGGATGATCTTGCCTACGAAGGTGAATCAGCGCCATTAATTCCAACTGCAAGCGGTAAAAAGTGTCCTGATTGTGGTGCCTATGCATTACAAAAAATTGACGGCTGCTCGCGTTGTGTTTCCTGTGGCTATGTAGGAGCATGCGGATAGTCAAGGAAACGAATGAGATCAAGCTCCCGCTTGATCTCCCCCAACACAAGCTTAACGAAAAGAAAAATGCCCGCGTTGTAGCGGGCATTCTTAGTTTGAGTAGGAGCAGTTTATTGGACCAGGAAAGTATTCACTTCCGCCAAATCGGCTTCCTTCAATGTGCCAGCAGCGGCCTTTAAACGCAAGCCATTAACAATATTATCGTAGCGTGCTTTAGCCAAACTTTGACGGGTATTTGATAATTTTTGCTGCGCATTTAAGACATCGATATTAATACGTACACCGACTTGGTATCCCAACTTAGTGGAATCAAGCGCTGACTGGCTTGAAATTTCTGCGGCTTCAAACGCTTTGATTTGAGCCAATCCACTCACGACGCCAATGTATGCTTGACGCGCGCCTTGTGCCGCAGTACGACGTGCATTTTCCAAATCATTTCGTGCTTTATCTTCAAGAGCGATCGTTTCGCGAACGCGGCTATCCGTTGAAAAACCTTTAAAGATTGGAATTGTGACTGATACACCTATCGTAGAAGGCTTAGAAATACCGTTCCCACCTGTCGCGAGAGGGCCATTGTTACGCGCAGTTGAGGCCGTCAAATCAACAGTTGGCAAATGGCCTGCGCGACTCTTTTTAATTTCGCGTTGTGCGATTTCTAGAGATATTTGAGATCCTGTGACACCATAATTCTGTTTCTCAGCGGTTGAGACCCATTCATTGATCTGAGAAGGTACCGGTGCACTTAACTGCACGCCATCTTTCAAGCGCGACAGATTACCAGCATCCTTACCAATAATTTGTCTTAATGCTGCACGTTTGACCTCTAAATCACCCTCACCAGCCAAAACCTGTGCGGTAACGAGATCGTAAGCAGACTGAGCTTCATGCGTATCCGTAATAGTTTGTGTACCGACTTCAAAATTACGTTTTGCTGAGGCCAATTGCTCGGCAGTCGCAACCTTTTGATCTTGCAGAGTTTTCAGTGTATTTTCTGTTGCCAAAACATCAAAATATGCCTGAGCCACACGCAGCATCAAATCTTGTTGTGCTTGCGCAAATTGAATCTCACTAGCAATAGAAGACAACTTACCCTGTTCATAAGTTTCCCAAGCACCAAGATCGAACAAAGTTTGGCTCATGGAAACCGAAAGTCCTTTGGTCGTCGAACTTCCAGAAACTGACTTACCAAAGTCAGGATCAATCTCAGTATGGGAACGAGTAACGCCAGCAGTCGCTTTCACACCTGGTAACAAACCAGCGCGCCCTTGCACGGTGCGCTCTGCACCAGCTAATCTGGCCGCACGTGCGGCACCAAATTGCGCATCATTCGCCAATGCTTCCTTATAAACTTGCATCAAATCGCTTGCATGTGCATTCAAACTCAAGAAAGCAGTCGCGATAAAAGTCGCGAGTATAGATTTACGCATAAAATGCTCCGAATAAAATTAAAAATCGTAGAGCCTTCTCTTTGGAAGACCTCAATACGACGACAAATCACTTAAGCAGACGTTCTCGGCACCACCCAAAACTGTCTAATATGTGGGCATTTCAGGATCAACCTGTAAAGCCCACGCATGTACACCACCGGTCAAATTAATGATTTGATTGAAGCCATTTCTCTCAAGGAAATGTGCAACTTGCATACTACGGCCACCATGATGGCAGATACAAACAATGTCTACATCCCTACGTAATTCATCCAACTTCATCGGGATAGTATGCATAGGCATCAGGTGAGACCCAACAATATGACAAATTTCATACTCGGAAGGTTCCCTGACATCAAGTAAAAATGGCATTTCTTTATTGGAATTAGCCAACCATTGTGCTAATTCGGGAGCTGTGATCGCTTGCATGCCAAATATCTACCTAAATAGTTAAAAAATAATACATCAAAAATAATATTTTTTAAAATCAAATTAAAGCTTAAAACTAGATTCCGTTACCGCTTGCGATAAGCGACCAACTGAAGTCTCGAACAAATCTTGCGCTTTAAAAAACAGCTCAGACTCACGAATAATTAATTGCGCGGTCATCACTGGTGCTTTACCTACAAAGACAAACAGACGGCCACCGATATTCAATTGGTCTTGCAAATTTTGAGGGACACTTTCCAAGGAACCTGTCACCACGATTACATCAAATGAAGCAATTCCTTGGTTTTGTAAAGCATCACCTAACACCACATCAACATTGGTCAAACCGTTCGCTTTAATATTTGCTTGAGCATGATTGCGAAGTTCAGTTTCCGCTTCCATCACTGTCACGTGACGAGCTTGATGGGCCAACAGAGCAGCAAGATAACCAGAATCAGCACCTACCACCAACACCGAATCTGTAGACTTTGCATTGACCTCTTGCACAATGCGCGCTTCCAATTTTGGTGGCAAAGACATCACGCCAGCAACCAGCGGCAATGAAGTATCAAAGAACGCTAAGCTTTTTTGTGACTCAGGGAAAAAATTCTCACGTTTGACTGTCGCTAACAGGGATAAGACTTCAGGCGAGCTCACATTCGTTGGACGAATTTGCTGCTCAATCATATTAAAACGGGCTTGTTCGATATTCATAGTCTTCTACTCGCTTCAACGTTTTCACGTTTTGAAAAACAAGGTTAATGTGTCGGAGGAAACTACCATTTTATCAAATACGTCTCGCAAAGAGTCGCTTTGCGTCAAGTTTTGCAGCAATTCGCCGCTTTTTTGTTCTCTTCTTTAGCCGCTTCTTTGTTTTCGTGCTTCGAAATCAAAATTCCACGTAAAGACATCTCTATGTAGTAGTCGAGATGTGCTGGCAACTTATCCTCTTCAACCTTGCAAACGCCATTAGAGTGCTTCCACAGCATCATCATGATCATTGGCGCAACCAAAACCCGAGGAGCGATATCCAAATCGACATTAATAATTTCACCTCGTTCTATGCCACGTTTTAACATCGTTGCAACTAAACGCTCACCACGGTCAACGACTTCTTCTTGGTAAAATCGGGCAAGCTCTGGGAAATTACCGGCTTCCGCTGTCATCAACTTTGGTAGGCCCGACAACTTAGAGGCGCCAACGTTCTCCCACCAAGTCCGCATCACCAGTCGAAACAATTCTTCACTACTTCCCTCAAACTGCTCAATCACCGATTCCGCCTCACCAATCAGCGGCACAATCGACTCACGCACAACCGCCTTAAGTAGTTCTTCTTTGCTACTAAAATAAAGATACAAAGTACCTTTTGAGACACCAGCAGATTTAGCCACATCATCTAAACGAGTCGCAGCAAATCCCCTTGCAACAAAATGATCGAGAGCCGCGTCCAGCAACTCTTGCGGACGAGCATCTTTTCTTCTTTCCCAACGCGGTTTAAATGGACACGTCATAGCGACAAATTACTTATTAATCAGATACTTACATTCAACTTCAAGCAATAAGCTAAAAATTCCGACCCTTAAAGCAAGTTGATATAGAAACTCACTAAAATTAACTTACTCACGAGTCAGTAATGTAAGCCTTGCGGAGAATTTGGTCAAGGCAACAGGCTCGAAACTTTGTTCTATCTCCCAAACCCACGCTTTTTTCCTAAAATTTAGATTGGCAAATACAATAATTCTTTGACGGGTATTAGAATCATCAAATGAATTCTTTTGTTTGTCGTCCTCACTGCGGTGCTTGCTGCATTGCGCCTTCAATTTCTAGCCCGATTCCTGGCATGCCCAATGGCAAGCCCGCCGGAATTCCTTGCATTCAACTCGATGAAAATTTCAACTGTAAGATTTTCGGAAAAGCTGACCGTCCGGCCTGCTGCTCTGGTCTGCAAGCGAATTTAGAAATGTGTGGTGAAGAACGCGTCCATGCACTTCATTGGTTGGGACAGCTCGAAACAGCGACGAAACCATAAGCATAAAGGCAGCCTCAAAACCGAGCTAACTACCTGTTCTACGTGATAAGCTTCGTCCCTTATAATTTTTAACCCAACATTAAAACTCGAATAGATTATGGATTTTATTCTCGCCATCAAAATCATCATCATGGGCATCGTTGAGGGCCTTACAGAATTCTTACCCATCTCCTCGACTGGCCATTTAATTTTGACGAGCAGCTTACTCAATATTACGGGTGAAAAAATCAAAGTATTCGAGATAGCGATACAAGCAGGCGCTATCTTCGCGGTATGCTGGGAGTATCGGGCAAAAATCGCGCAAGTCGTGCAAGGTCTTGCCAATGATAGTCAAGCTCGCAGATTAGCAATTAACATCACGATTGGCTTTCTTCCCGCAGCAATTATCGGACTTTTATTTATCAAAAAAATTAAAGAATATTTATTTGCACCCATCCCAGTTGCGACCGCATTTATTGTTGGCGGCATCATCATTCTTTGGGTAGAAAATCGACAAGCAAAAAGTGTGGTTCCACCCCGCATCGAATCAGTCGACGACATGACTTTGATCGATGCAATCAAAGTTGGCATGGCACAAGCATTTGGGCTCATTCCTGGCACCTCGCGTTCCGGTGCAACTATCATCGGCGCCATGTTATTCGGAATGTCTCGTAAAGCAGCGACTGAGTTCTCCTTCTTTTTAGCCATCCCGACACTGCTTGGCGCTACCGTTTACTCTTTATACAAAGCGAGAGACTTACTGAGCGTTGCAGACATTCCCATGTTCGGTCTCGGTACTGTCACAGCCTTCATTTCTGCATTCTTTTGTGTACGTTGGTTATTGAAATACATTTCCACCCACACCTTCAATGCCTTCGCTTGGTATCGCATCGGTTTCGGCATCATGATCCTATTAACATGGCAAATGGGCTGGATCGCTTGGACTGAATAAAAACAATCCAAGAGTCACACTAACTTGAATACTCCACTCAATGCCAAGCAAGAACAAGCGCTGCATTTGTTGCAGACGGTGTTCGGCTACCCTGCATTTCGTTCGCAGCAGGCACAAATTGTGGATCACGTGGTCAATGGCGGCGATGCCTTAGTGCTGATGCCAACCGGCGGCGGTAAGTCTTTGTGCTATCAAATTCCCGCCTTGATACGGCATGGTGTCGGCATTGTCGTATCACCACTCATCGCTTTAATGCAAGATCAGGTCGATGCCTTAGCCGAAGTGGGCGTGCGTGCGGCGTTCTTAAATTCAACGCAGAGTTTTGATGAAGCCTTACGCATTGAGCGATTAATGCGTGCCGGTGAACTTGACCTTGTGTATATCGCGCCTGAACGTCTCATGACCCAACGTTGTTTAGAGCTTTTGTCAGTGACACCGCTAGCTTTGTTTGCGATTGATGAAGCCCATTGTGTCTCGCAATGGGGGCATGATTTCCGCCCTGAATACATTAAGCTTTCGGTATTGCATGAACGCTTCCCCGATGTGCCGCGCATCGCCTTAACCGCGACCGCAGATCAGCAAACCCGCGACGAGATTATTCATCGCTTACAGCTCGAAGATGCATTACAGTTTGTCTCATCATTTGATCGGCCGAATATCCGTTATCAAATAGTCGAAAAGGCAAACGGAAAAAAACAATTGCTCGACTTCATCCAAGCACAGCATAGTGGCGACGCAGGCATTGTGTACTGCCTGTCGCGCAAAAAAGTCGAGGAGATGGCCGAGTTTCTTAACGAGAACGGCATTACCGCACTGCCCTATCACGCAGGCATGGAACAAGCAGAACGTTACCGCAATCAAGCACGTTTCTTGCGCGAAGACGGCATTGTAATGACAGCGACGATTGCCTTTGGTATGGGCATTGACAAGCCCGATGTACGTTTTGTCGCCCACCTCGATCTACCCAAAAGCATCGAGGGCTATTACCAAGAGACTGGACGTGCGGGTCGCGATGGCGCCACTGCCAATGCTTGGATGGCCTATGGCTTACAAGACGTGGTGCAACAACGTCGAATGATCGATGAGTCGGAAGCGAATGAAGCCTACAAGCGAATACTGGGTGCGAAACTTGATGCGATGCTGGGCTTGTGTGAAACCTTAAACTGCCGACGTGTTCACATTCTTGATTACTTCGGTCAAGGCTCAGAAGCTTGCGGCAATTGCGATACGTGTTTATCGCCGCCCATTTCATTTGACGGCAGTATCGCCGCGCAGAAAATTCTATCCACAATTTATCGCGTCGATCAACGATTTGCTGCTGGCCATGTAATCGACGTTATTCGCGGCATTGACACTGATAGAGTAAAACAATGGCGCCATGATCAACTCTCAACCTTCGGCATTGGTGCAGACAAAAGTGAAGCAGAATGGCGAACGTTATTGCGACAAATGATTGCCCTCGGACTAGTTGCGGTTGACTATGAAAATTATAGTTCTTTAAAACTGACGGAAGAATCTCGTGCTGTACTGCGCGGAGAAACCAAAGTTCAACTGCGCCAGTATAAGAAAGCTGAAAAGGCGGTTAAACACAAACGCCAGTCCGCCAAAGACTTTGCAGAAACCAACCTTGACGATCTCGAGCAAAAAATATTTGAACGCTTACGCTGGTGGAGAGTGGAGACAGCAAAAGCGCATAACACGGCCGCCTTTATTATTTTCCACGATAGCACTTTGCGAGAGATTGCAAAAGCCAAACCACGATCACTCGAAGACTTACGTGGTGTGACAGGTGTAGGTGCCAAGAAACTAGAAAGTTATGGCGAGGAATTGGTGAGTTTGATCGTGTGCTTGGCGGTGGCCTCGTCACGGGCTCTGTGGTACTGATTGGCGGTGATCCGGGCATTGGAAAATCGACCATTTTATTGCAAACGGCAACACATATGGCCGCGGCCAACAGTGCGGCATTGTATGTCACAGGTGAAGAGTCACTCTCTCAAGTGGCCTTACGTGCAAATCGTCTTGATCTGCCCACAGATAAACTCAAAGTCATGGCAGAAACCTGTGTTGAGCGGATATGTGAAATGCTTGCCCATGAGCGTCCAGCCGTGGCAATTTTAGATTCCATTCAAACCCTATATACCGAAACACTCCAGTCAGCACCGGGCGGTGTTTCTCAAATTCGCGAGTCCGCAGCTTTACTGACACGTTTTGCTAAAAATAGTGGTACAGCCTTGTTCATTGTCGGACACGTCACCAAAGAAGGTGCACTGGCTGGCCCGCGTGTGCTTGAACATATGGTGGACTGTGTTCTGTACTTTGAAGGTCAGTCCGACTCACGTTATCGGATGATTCGAGCTGTTAAAAACCGTTTTGGTGCAGTCAATGAACTCGGGGTTTTTGGCATGACCGATAAAGGCTTAAGAGAAGTGGCGAATCCTTCAGCCATTTTCCTAAGTCGTTATGATGAAGCAATTGCAGGCTCAATCGTGATGATCAGCCGTGAAGGCACACGTCCTCTGTTGGTTGAGGTTCAAGCGTTGGTTGATGATGCACATGGTCAACCGCGCCGAGTCGCCTTAGGTTTAGAACAAAACCGTTTAAATATGCTCTTGGCGGTAATGCATCGCCATGGTGGCGTGCAAACATCTGGACAAGATGTCTATGTCAACGTTGTCGGTGGTTTAAAAATCACGGAAACAGGCTCTGACTTGGCCGTCTTATTGGCCTGTGCCTCTAGCCTGCGAGGTAAAGCGCTGCCACAACAATTGGCTGTTTTTGGTGAAGTAGGACTCTCTGGGGAAATTCGTCCAGTCCCAAATGGGCAGGAACGCTTAAAAGAAGCCATTAAACATGGTTTTAAGTACATTATTCTACCGCGAGGTAACGC
>CALKVB010000674.1 GCA_937996605.1 uncultured Oxalobacteraceae bacterium
CATTTGCTTTGCCTTGATAAGCACACAACCGGAGATGGCATAGTCTCTGCATTGCAAGTTTTGTCGGCTTTAAAGCGTAACGGCAAATCACTCGATCAGTGCTTCGACGATCTGCAATTATTCCCCCAAGTGTTGATCAATGTGCGTGTTAAGCCTGGTTTTGACTGGCAAAAGAATGAGAAGTTGGTTTCTGAAAAGGCAGCGGTAGAACAGGAATTGCAAGGAAAAGGACGGGTGTTAATTCGAGCATCTGGCACTGAACCTTTGATTCGTGTGATGGTAGAAACTTCGGACTCAAATGATGCACAACGATTAGCTCGTCGTCTAGCCGATTGTATCCAGTGATATTTACTTGGTTTTGCTGGGTTTTTGACTAGCAATTGTAGCCTGCATAGCTTGAATATACAGGGGATACCCTGTAATATTCAGCCTTCTGATTTTTGTGCATTCTGCGCAAGAATGTGTGTGCGTCGGTAGCTCAGTTGGATAGAGCAATGCCCTTCTAAGGCATGGGTCGGGGGTTCGAACCCCTCCCGACGCGCCAGTCTTTGATTCTTTTCCTAAACGCTGATTTTGGCTCAATTTAATCGATACGTCTAAATGTATTGTTAGCGCACTCGGTCACTTACAATTTAATGCGTACACTTCTTCGCTGCGTTTCAGTTTCGTTTTCGCTCGGTTTTGGTTCTTAGGATTGGCATTGTGATAGTCTTCTTTCGCCCATTCGCTACGCATTTTGAGATTGTCACAATGTTTTCTTTTCGCAATGGCTTGCTTTGCGACTAAGCGATCTTGTGCTTCTATCTTTGCTTCTTCAGCGTGACGTACTTTAACTAAACGATCATATTCCTTTTGTCTGGCTTGATTGTCTTTGAGCGCCTTGTTTTGATCTTCTTGCCGAGGAGTGAAGGATTTAATCCGTTGTGTGTCGCTCAGTTTATTCTCACAAGGAGTTTGGCTAAAACTAATGACACCATTTTTACTGCATTTGTACACTTCAGTGTCGGCATGAGTATTTAGTGTGATGGCAAACAAGGCGAGTATCAACAGAGCTTTCATCGTGTTGTCCTAAAAGATTTTCCCAGGGTTCATTAAATTATGTGGATCAAGTGTGGCTTTGATTTGCTGCATCAGCGCCAGCTCGAGAGGCGATTTGTATCGTTTGAGTTCTTCTTTTTTTAGTTCGCCGATCCCGTGTTCGGCCGAAATCGAACCATTAAAGTGGTGTACTAAATCGTGCACGATGCGATTGACTTCGTTTTGTTGTTGGAGAAAAACATCTGACGGGACATTCGCAGGTGAGCCAACGTTGTAGTGAAGATTGCCGTCTCCAAGATGGCCGAAAGTGACCAGTTGGCAACCGGGAAAAGCATTCATTAGCGCGGCATCGCATACCTTGACGAATTCAGCGATCTGAGAGATCGGTAAGGAAACATCGTGTTTGATGTTCTTGCCCTGTTTTGCCTGTGCCTCTGAGATTGATTCCCTAGTCTTCCAACAGTTATTGGCCTGTGCCAAGGATTGCGCGATGCTCGCATTAAGAATCAATTCTCGCTCTAAGGCGATTTCTATGCTTGCTTCGAGTCTGTGGGAACTTTGATTGAAGGTATCTGCACTTGATAGCTCGATGAGAACATAAAAGGCAGCTTTTTCATTAAAGATTGGTGAAACCTGTGGAATATGCAGTTGTACGAGTTCGAGACTAAGGTTATTAATTAATTCGAACGCCGTGAGACTATCTGCATGGTATTGCTTGAATAGTTGCAGCAGCAGTACTGCCTGTTCGATGGTGTCAAGTGCGACGAAGGCGGTCACGGTGCTAGTCGGTTTTGGAAATAGTTTGAGTACTGCAGCCGTGATAATTCCCAGAGTCCCTTCAGCGCCGATGAAAAGATTACGAAGATCGTATCCGGTATTGTCTTTGCGAAGTCCGCGTAGTCCGTTCCAAACATTTCCATCGGCTGTTACGACTTCTAAACCTAAGCAGAGATCTCGTGCATTGCCATAACGAAGCACTGCTGTGCCCCCAGCATTGGTGGCAAGATTGCCGCCAATGGTGCAACTTCCTTCTGAGGCTAAGGATAAAGGAAATAAACGTTCGTGCTGATCGGCAGTGATTTGAATCGTGCTGAGTAGACAGCCAGCATCCACGGTCAAAGTATTATTTTCAACATCAATTTGACGAATTTGATTTAGTCGCTTCAGGGATAAAACTACAGCATCGCTAAGCGCATTTGGGATACTTCCAAATACCAAACCGGTGTTACCACCTTGGGGTGTGATCGCAATTCGATATTCGCAGCACAGTTTTACAACTTGGGCGACTTGATCTGTGTTTGCAGGCAATAAAACCGCACATGCTTTTCCCTTTCGTCGTTGTCGCCATTCGTGTAGATAGCTGGCTTGTTGATCGTCATTTGTGAGCACATTTTGTTCGCCGAGGAGATCGCGACATCGCTGCAGGAATTGGTTCATTTTAGGATTATCTGGTGATGATCAAGGTGTCGTTTGATTCGACTCTTGTTTTCTTTTTTCTGCTTTGGCGATTTGCTTATATGGCTTTACGTAGAGAATGCTAGAAAAAAAGAAGACTAGGCAAATTAAGATTTCTAGTATCGCTAGCATTCTCGAAGTCGCATCAGCATCACTCATCGCGCGAACGATTCCCTCCATAAAATAGATCAAGATCAACATTGATGCCCATTGCATCGTATAGATGTTTTTCGTCAATACACCCTTGATTGCAAATAGAAGTGGAACAACCTTTATCACCCAAAAAAAGCTTCCGGGTTTCACTGGTGATAGAAATGCTTCCCATAGGATGCCGAGAGA
>CALKVB010000675.1 GCA_937996605.1 uncultured Oxalobacteraceae bacterium
CGGGTTGGTCATTGAGTAAGAAGTTCAACCCTTTAAAGTAGCCTTTTGGCAAACTGCTCGACTCCGAAATCAACTGTTTAATGTCAACACGCGCAGCAATCCATCCCAAGCTGAAAAACAAGGGAATGCCCAGCAACAACCAAATTTCAAATTCCATAATAATTCGTCTCAGAACAAAGTTTAGGAGTGACGAATAACATCAGGCGCTGGAGCCTGATTCGCAGCTTGCTGTGCCGCTTCGCGCTCTTTTTCAATTTCCGCAATCGTCTTCTTATGACGAGAAATATCTCGGCGATGGCGAAACACCATAGGGGCCATTCCTATCAAACAGAATACCGCTCCCAATACAAAGAAGCCTAATAAAAGAATGACCAAAGGTGCAGACGTTTGATATCCCCAGAAATAATGCAATGTCACGATTTGATCGTTTTTTAGGGCAAAACCGAAAAACGCGATAAATACGATAACCCAAAAAATCTTAGCGAGAAATTTCATAGTATGTCCATGTGATAAGCAAACCAAAACCCAACTCGGTTGCAAACGGAACTCAATAATTCCATAAACGAAATTGTACGTGAAAAAAAACGGCATATCGGAAATCCGTTATGCCGTTTTACTTTCTAGTGCAAATTACTCACTGTTTTCCACACTCACCGACGTTTTAGTCACGCAGTATGGGCTGACCGACAGTCGCATCTACCCGTTCGCGCAATTCTTTACCTGGCTTGAAGTGCGGCACCCGTTTCTCGGGCACCATCACTTTGTCACCAGATTTAGGATTACGTCCAATCCGAGGTGGACGGCTGTTTAAAGCAAAACTACCAAAGCCGCGAATCTCTATCCGTTGACCAGTGGCCAAAGAATCGGACATCGCATCTAAGATCGTTTTGACGGCGATATCCACATCTTTTGCTACCAGTTGTGGATACCGCTCGGCCAGACGAGCAATCAGCTCAGACTTGGTCATAAATAAAGCCTCTGACTAGGTCGTTGCTTAGTTTTTGTTGTCGAGCTTAGCTTTCAACAAAGCGCCGAGGCTTGTTGTGCCAGAAGCTGCATTGGAGTCAGAAGACATCTTTTGCATTGCTTCTTGCGTTTCAGCGGAATCTTTTGCCTTGATAGACAATTGGATACCACGTGCTTTACGGTCGATGTTCAATACCAACGCTTCAACTGTGTCGCCCACTTTCAAGTGTGTACCAGCATCTTCCACGCGATCACGGGAGATTTCAGATGCACGCAAGTAGCCTTCAACTTCGTCAGCCAATTGGATTACCGCGCCTTTAGCTTCAACAGATTTCACTGTACCAGTGACTGTTGCGCCTTTGTCGTTCATTGCGCAGTAGTTGTTGAATGGGTCACCTTCCAATTGTTTTACGCCGAGAGAAACGCGTTCACGTTCAACGTCGATCGCCAAAACGATAGCTTCCAACTCGTCACCTTTCTTGAAGCGACGAACTGCTTCTTCACCTGTTTCGTTCCAAGACAAATCAGACAAATGCACCAAACCGTCGATGTTGCCTGTCAAGCCAATGAACACGCCGAAGTCAGTGATGGACTTGATCTTGCCGGAAACACGGTCGCCCTTGGCGTGAGTTTCGGCAAACAGCTGCCACGGGTTGGATTTGCACTGCTTCAGACCCAGGGAGATACGACGACGTTCTTCATCGATTTCTAATACCATAACATCCACTTCGTCGCCAATTTGAACAACTTTAGATGGGTGAATGTTTTTGTTGGTGTGATCCATTTCGGATACGTGTACCAAACCTTCGATGCCTTCAGCAATCTCAGCAAAACAACCGTAGTCTGTTAAGTTAGTCACTTTAGCACGAGTAATTGTACCTTTTGGATACTTGCTCATCAACGCCAACCATGGATCTTGACCCAATTGTTTTAAGCCCAATGATACGCGGTTACGCTCACGGTCGAACTTAAGAACTTTAACTTCCATTTCTTGACCCACTTCAACCACTTCACTTGGGTGTTTAACACGTTTCCAAGCCATATCCGTGATGTGTAACAAGCCATCAATGCCGCCCAAGTCAACGAATGCACCGTAGTCTGTGAGGTTTTTGATAGTCCCTTTAACGACTTTGCCTTCTTCTAATTGGTCTAACAATGCACGTCTTACATCATCAGAAGCAATTTCCATTACCG
>CALKVB010000676.1 GCA_937996605.1 uncultured Oxalobacteraceae bacterium
CTTCTATCTTATCGGGGTCAAGATTGTAAGAGTTTGGATTCGGTTCGACCGGGACGGGAGTCGCGCCGACGAATGAAGCTGCCAACCACGTGGCAATGTAGGTGTTCGAAGGAACGATGACTTCATCTCCTTCGCCTATACCGTATGCGCGTAAAATCAGATGCAATGCATCTAAGCCGTTACCGACTCCGATACAGTGTTTGCTGCCGCAATAGGCTGCGTATTCTTTTTCGAACTCGACGAGTTGTTGGCCCATAATAAACCAACCGCTATCGAGCACGGTTTGAAAGGCTGCAGTCAGTTCATCACGTAAATCTTGATGGGGTTTTTTAAGGTCAAGGAAAGGGATGGTCATAATTTTTGTTCAAGAAGCAGACAGATAACGCACGATACGAGCTGGGTTGCCAACCACTAAAGCATGGTCTGGCACATCTTTGGTGACTACGCTACCAGCACCAATCATTGCATAACGACCGATGGTGATGCCAGGCAGGAGCGTGGCGTTAGCGCCAATAGAAGCACCTGTTTTGACAACAGTTTGCAGAAAAGCCTCGGGATATTGTTTAGAACGTGGGAAGCGATCGTTGCTGAAAGTGACGTTGGGGCCGATAAATACCTCGTCTTCAATGCGAATACCATCCCATAATTGCACGCCACTCTTGACCGTTACTCTATCGCCAACGATAACGTCGTTTTCGATTAAACAGTGCGAGCAAATATTGCATTCTGAGCCAATTCTGGCACCCGGCAGTACCACAACAAACTGCCAGATACGAGAGCCAGCGCCGATTTGCGTGCTTTGGACATCGCTACTAGGATGAATCATGTGTTCGCTCCGCTTCGCTCAATGGCCTCTAAAAACTGTGTGTAGTTGCGAATGTAATCGCTTTCATCATAGGCTTGATCGGCGAACACCAAGAGCACGCAGTCTTCACTAAATTCACGCATTTCGTGCCACACCATAGGAGCGATATAAACGCTTTTGGTGGGGTCATTCATTAGAACATCTTGCTGCTGTTTGCCATCATCAAGTTTCATGATACACGAGCCTCGTGCAGCGACAGCGACTTGCTTTAACTCTTTATGCGCATGAAATCCGCGCTCCACACCTTCTTTGGTGCCGAAGATGTAGTACACGCGTGCGATGGCGAAAGGAATATCTTTATGTGCTTCCACCGCGATTAGACTGCCACGCTCGTCGCCCAGAAGGCGGAAAGCAGGGTTCTCACATGGAATACTCATGCGAGCTCCTTCACTTTTTGTTTATTCTTCATGTGTTGTAAACAGGTTTTGAGGCAATCTTCCCACTGAGGGACATCGATGCCGAATACGTTTTTGAGACGATCGGTGGACAGCATGGAATTGTGAGGACGTTTCGCTCGTGTCGGATATTCACTGCTTGGAATGCCCAGTACTTCGGGTTTCTTGGCAATCAGTGCGAGCTCTAGTGATTGATCAAAAATTGCTTGGGCAAATCCTTGCCAATTTGTACTATTGGCGGGCGTGAGATGAACTATGCCTTGATGCTGCTGCCACCAAGCCTCTGGATCAATGGCGTTTTGGAACTGGCGCACTATTTGCGCAGTTACTTCGGCGATCCATAGAGCAGAGGTAGGCGCACCCCATTGGTCGTTGACGACTTTGAGTTGGTCGCGATCAGCGCCTAAGCGCAGCATCGTCAACATAAAGTTTTTTCCAAAATCAGAGTATACCCAGCTCGTGCGCAAAATCAGATGACGGCATCCGCTCTCGATAATCGCCAGTTCCCCCGCACGTTTGCTAGCGCCGTAGACGCCAATAGGCGCGCATTCGTCGCTTTCGACGTAAGCACTGAATGTAGCCTGATCATTACGTTTTTCACCATCGAACACATAATCGGTTGAATAGTGAAGCAGAGGAATCTCCAATGCACGAGCTTGCTCAGCAAAGACTCTAGCGGCCTCTGCATTGATCGCATGCGCGGAGGCTGTTTCGTCCTCGGCCAAGTCGACGGTAGTGTAAGCAGCAGGGTTGATGATTAAGTCTGGCCTCGTCGCGCTCACAAAGTCTGCAATTGCGGCGCTATTGCTGAGATCAAGTTGTGCACGTTGCGGTGCGATGATTTCACCTAGTCCGACTAAGCTCGTTTGCAGTGCGTGGCCAACTTGTCCTGAACTTCCCGTTAATAGAATTTTCATGTAAAAACCTCTGCGTCTGCTAGAGATTTACCGATTTGATCTTTAGCTGACAGCGTAGGCTCTGTGCTCAATGGCCATTGAATACCAACGGTTGGGTCATTCCATTGAAGACAGCGTTCGTATTGTGGCGCCCAAAAGTCCGTGGTTTTGTAGAGAAATTCAGCGCTTTCGCTGGTGACAACAAAGCCATGCGCGAACCCCTCTGGTATCCACATTTGTAGTCGATTTTCCGCGGAAAGATAAGCACCAGCCCATTGGCCAAAGGTTGCTGAATTTTTACGTAAATCGACAGCCACATCAAACACTTCGCCAGCAACGACACGGACCAATTTTCCTTGCGCTTGTTGAATTTGATAATGCATGCCACGTAATACGTTCTTGACTGATTTTGAATGATTGTCTTGTACGAAGTTAAGCTGCAAGCCAGTCAGCTCGGCAAATTTTTTCTCATTGAAGCTCTCATAGAAATAGCCGCGATCGTCTCCAAAAACTGTAGGCTCAAGTAAGAGAACACCAGGAAGATTTGTTTCTTTAATTTTTGGGTTTTATGCATTTTTTATTGGGCTTTAAAAAAACCTAATTTT
>CALKVB010000677.1 GCA_937996605.1 uncultured Oxalobacteraceae bacterium
AATCAAGAGTGAAACCAGACCCAGCAAATCGCATTTACCTCACGATCTATGTTTTTTTAGGAAGAGACCAGAAATGAACAAACTAACACTGATCACCATCCATTCCGTATTTTTAAGCCTGTTAGCGGGTTGCGGCGGTCAAAGTTCAAGCACAACATCAATTAAGCTTGGTAGTACACCAGCCCCGCTGGAAACCAGCGCTTTTCTGACGATCGCAAACGATAATACTTGCGCGAATCTTCAAAATCGCTTGTTTCTAATCGACCAGCAATATGTCCTATCTGAAAAGCTGGGGAATTGCTCCGACGCTCGATATCGTCAAACACTGTTCGGGAAAACACCAGAAACGATACTCTGTACCAATGCTGACTCGATTGCAGGACCACGTTATAGCTGTAGTGACCCTGCTGCGGCAGCAATCTTCAAGCAAGCGATAGAGCATCTCGACTATCCTGACCTCGGACTCGGTTCTAATCACCAAGTACAACAAATCAATGTACCAACTAGCAATGAAACTAACTTGCGGATTACTGCGTTAGGTACAAATCTGTTTTATGGCAAAGCGCCAACTAATATTGTGATTAAGGACGAAAAATTATGGAGTCAATTTGTTGACTTCGGCAAGTTCAAAACGCCACAAAAGCTCAACCTAGATTTTAATACCGAAATGATTGTTGGCAGCTTTTTCAAGTCTCCGAATAATTGCAGTCAAGAGGAAATCCTCAAAGTATCGAGCACTGGACAAAAAATCATCGCCCAGTATCAAGAGAAGAATATCGTTTCGATTGCAAGTTGCGACAAAACTTCAAACATGGAGAGCACTCCAATGAGTCTAGTCAGCGCACCACGTCTTGCTTTACCTGTCGAATTTGTCGATATCAGTAGTCGAAAATTGGCCTATGACGAGATTGAAACTTCATCACACTCCTTAATCGGCGAACCACGCGCAGTACTAATCAAAGATCAAGCTACATGGAGCGCTTTATGGCAGGAGCACAATGCTGTTATGGATCGACCAATACCGGTCGTCGATTTTTCGAAGAGAATGTTGATCGCTGTTTTTATGGGCAACAAACCAAATGGCTGCTACGGTATCCCTGAGATTAATGTCTGGAGATATAACAATCGAATCAATGTTTCCTATCGCGATGGACAAGCACCAATTCCTGAAGACACTTTATGCGCTGCGGTCATAATGACTCCAGTACGAATTGTGGCCATCGATAGAAGCGAAGAAAGCGTCGACTTTACAACGATCCCCGTGGTCTATTGAAGAAAAGGCCGAGGAATCATGCTGTGCTCATGATGAAGCGCTTCGAAATCGGTAAAATAGAGAGCGATATGACAGTTTAGTGAATGGATTTCGCAAGAACTAAAAGACCGATGTTTGACGATGAGCTAAATACCACGATGAAAAAGATTTTTTCTATCCTTTGTTTTCTGATGACCGCGCCATGCATGGCACAGAGTCCCAGTAGAAATTTGATGCCCGACGGTAGCTTCGATAGCTATTTCGGTGTTGGCGTTATTTCGCGTCCAGTTTATGAAGGTGCAGAGAAAACCAAACGCAACGTTTTTCCAGCGTTTCAAATTGAGTTTAGTAATGGAATTTATTTAGCAGGCATGGGTGCTGGTTGGCATCTATCTGAATCACCTAACATAGAATTTGGCCCGCTATTGCAAATTGAGCCAGGCAGAACACCGTCAGGAGTTGGCAACAGTATTGACACTCCTGTCTATCACACAGCAAGTGTCATGGGGCCGGAGCTGAAAATCGTTCAACGTCAAGTCAATCGCTTAGAGGGTATGACAGATATTAAAACCCGCTTACTAGCCGGCGCTTTCTATCACTACCGCTTGAATGAAAATTTACGTATAACTAATAATCTACTGTATGGCGCAGGTAACGATAAAAAAGGCTTACGCCTCACTTCGGATCTGAACTATCGATTTACTGACTTACCTCGACACCATTCACTCGCGCTAGGAATTGGATTCAATCTGGTCAACCAAGCTTATGCTTCGAGTTACTTTGGTGTCAGCGAATTCGAAGCGGGTCAGAGCATCAATGAGGAGTTTCATCCGAAGTCCGGGCTTAAAGATATCCACCTAGACCTTAACTGGAACTACAGCCTTAGTGCATCTTGGTTAATTACGAGCAAATTACGGGCGACGCATCTAGTCGGTAGCGCTGTTGACAGCCCGCTAGTCGAGCAAAAGAAAAGCGTCACTGTATCAACAGCACTTGCCTATCGCTTTTAAGATTTTTTACTTTTAGATTTAATTGCAATAAACGTATCGTGAAACACTACATAAACTTGATCGCAGCAGTCTTTGCACTCACTGGCCTAGGAACTTCCGAAGTTCTCGCCCAGTCGAATGTTGACGCCATCAAGAAAAATGAAAGTGACTGGATCAGTTACCGCGACGCTTATAAATTAATGGTTTCCTTTGAAAAATATGGAAAAGCGAAGCACTTGATTCAAAATCGTTTTCAAGTTGTAATCAAGGATAAAACTGTGAGCCCTGACACAGTACGATTGAGTTTGAATGCACGAAATAGTGCCACCAATCTCAGTCTTGATCCTCTGGGGCAGACCCAACTGCCTTTGCTTAAAGCTGCATATGATGAAAATGCAGAACTTAGTGTAAGTCCTAAACTCGGTCAATTTAGTTATCGTTCAAGGATTAGCATTCAACTACGAAACGATGGTAACTACGACATCGCAGACTTGAAGCTTGCCTGTGAACAAACACTCAGCTATATGCAATATCTTGATGCAAGTAGCGTCGCTGGAAAAAAGTGTGTCGGTGTTAAATTTGGCTTTGACAAGCGCGATAGCAATGCTGGTGTTGAAGTTCGCACTGCCAATCAAACTGCGACGCCCATTCCTTTACAAGATAACGCCGCGATTTGGCCAGAAGGAATTAACAATTCGCGAATTGCTCAATACAATTTCAGTGTTGGTAGTGACAAAGGGCATGTATTGACGCGAACACCTCCTATCATCATCGTCGCAGTGATTGAATAAAAAGGGCGCTTCGAAAAGCGCCCTAGTTTTTTGAGTCTGAGTCTAAAACGCCTAAGCCCACGCTGAAGGCGAAAACAAATAACCTTCACCCCAAACTGTTTTGATTTTCTCAGAGTGTTGGTCATCAAAACGACGACGTAAGCGTGAAATTAAATTATCGATACTTCGATCAAGCCCATCGAACTCAATGCCGCGCATCTTCTTCAAAATATCATCGCGCGATAGTACTTTACCTGGCGACTCTGCCAAGATCATCAATAACTTAAATTCTGTGTTCGACAAGTCCATTACTTGTTCATTCCATTGCACTACACGATCGCCCTTGTTGATCCGAAGACCGCCAAAGATAACAAGATCAGGATCTGCAGGTGCCGTTTCGTCATGAATACCATTGCTACGTCGTACCAATGCACGCAAACGTGCCAACAAAATACGCGGCTGTACTGGTTTATTGACAAAATCATCCGCACCTTGCTCAAGTGCAGACACTTCGTCATACGAGTCTTCTCTTGCGGTCAAAATCAGAATGGGCACTTTACTCAACTCGCGAATCTGCCTGGCCACAACCATTCCATCAAGCCCCGGCAACATCAAATCGAGTACTACCAAATCAGGCTTACTCGCTTGAAAATGTGCCAGAGCCAAATCGCCTCGTGACACTAGCTCAACCGAGAACTCGTATGACTGTAAATATTCGAGAATTAGAGTGGCAAGACGTTCATCATCTTCCACTAACATGACACGATACATAGACATTTCTCCTTGCACGTGATTGTATAGGTCATGCGATATCAGAGCAATCGAGTCTATCGTACAATTCCGTCGGAAAATTGTAAGAAGCTATTACGATTGGCAGACATTTTCAATGTTGCTTTTGATCAAGCTTCTCTGCTACATATTTTCTAAGCGCTGCGCTCATAGGGCTCACCTGGCGTTCTAGTTCTTCAAAAATAATCGACACACGGGAAAAGTCATTATGCTTTCCTTTAAGTTCTAGCGCTTTAGCTAAATCTTCAACGGGTGTGGCGTTGAAATTACCGACTAAGCCCTTCAGGGTGTGGGCACTTCGATACAAAAGTTCTGCGTCTTCTTGTACGATCGCACCCCGAAGTTCCTGTATATGAGCGTCTGCGGCAGCAAGGAACATCGGTGTGATGATTGCTAAGACTTCTTCATCGCCCTGTAAGATCGCTTTCCAGAAATCAAATTGGATTTCGCGATGATCGGAAGATCGACGAGACTCTGTTGTGAATGACTGGATTGGTGTATCGATTCCGGTTTTCCCCTCTTTTACCTGTGAAAAAATTTCGTCCAATAAAGCCCGCAAGAGATCAGACTTGATTGGCTTAGACAAGTAATGATCCATTCCCACTTCTAAGCAACGCTCTTTATCTCCTTGCATCGCGTTCGCCGTCATCGCAATGATAGGGATATGGTCTTTGCCTTGTTCCATTTCTCGGATTCTTTGGGTTGCCTCAACGCCCCCCATTTCGGGCATTTGCATATCCATCAAAATCACATCATAGGAATTGCGTTTGAACATCGCAATCGCCACCACACCATTCTCCGCAACGTCAACTTGATGTCCCCATTTTTCAAGTAAGCTGCACGCTAATTTTTGATTGATTGGATTATCTTCAGCCACTAATACTCTTAAGGCCTGATGCTGAGCTTCATTCGAAGGTGCCGGCAGTGCGGTGTAATGCATCGCGCCATGAGGGGCTCCCTTAAAAACCGACTCGATTGCTAACTGCAATTCATGATGACTAATTGGCTTACGTACGTAGCCAGCGATCCCAAAATTTGCACAACGAATAGCATCATCCTGTGAGCCGGCCGAGGACAACATCAACATTTTAGAATTTCCTAGCATACCCTCAGATTGCAAAGAGGCGGCCAAAGCGAATCCATCTTTTTCCGGCATACACGCATCTAAAATAATGAGATCGAATCTTTGCCCTTGCAAAATACTCTCACGAACCGCCGCAATTGCTGTATCGGCACTGCTCACTGACACCACTTGCATGTTCCAATTATGCAGCGTATCGCCGATATACTGAAGATTGATTGCATTGTCATCGACGACTAAAACTTTAATACCTTGCAATTCAATATCCGGTATCGGTTGAATATTCATCTCACCAATGCCAAATATTGCAGAGAAAAAGAAACTGCTACCCTTACCTTCTTCACTCAATACTTGTAACTGGCCTTGCATCCCCTGCACTAAGCGCGAAGAGATCGAAAGACCAAGACCTGTGCCGCCATATTTACGTGTGGTCGACGCATCGGCTTGACTGAAAGGCTGGAAAATCTGCTCCAATTTTCCAGCCGGAATGCCAATGCCATGATCGGTCACAGCGAAATACACCTTTACCTCATGATCGTCACGATCCTCCAAGTTCACGTCAATAGAAATGACACCCGAGTCACTAAACTTAATCGCATTGCCGACCAAATTGGTCAAGACCTGGCGTAGTTTTCCTGGATCTCCAACGAGGATGTGCGGCAACTCCGGATCAATCTGATACACAAGCTCAATATTTTTTTGTTCTGCTCGTAAAGCTAATGCCTTCAACGTAGTCGCCATTAATTCACGCAATGGAAACTCAATTTTCTCCAACATCAGCTTACCGGATTCAATTTTTGAAAAATCGAGAATATCGTTGATGATGCCTAATAAAGAATTGGATGAGACCTTTACTAGCTCCAGATATTCGCGTTGCTGCGCATCGAGATCAGTATCCAGTGTCAATTCAGTCATCCCGATGATACCATTCATGGGCGTACGAATTTCGTGGCTCATGGTCGCCAAAAATTCACTCTTGGCACGACTTGCTTCCTCCGCACCCACTTTTGCTTTAATCAACGCCGCTTCGAATTCTTTTCGATTGGTAATATCACGGCAGGAGCCATAAATACTGCCGTCAGGTAGCAACGCAGCATTCATTTCTACCGGCACTTGACCACCAACTTTAGTCAACAGACGAATTTCCTGACGCAGTAATTTGTCCCTTTGCAAGCGGCTATTGAAATTCGCGCGTGCAAGGTCACGCTGTTCTTCTGGCAGTAATTGGTAAATATTTGAACCCAACAATTCATCTCGACTAAAACCAAGAAGGTTGAGGGCTAAATCATTGACGTAAATCCAACGCTCATCTTTGTCGGCAACAAAGACAGCATCTGCAGCATTATCCAAAATCATACGTTGTTTATTTTCGCTCTCACGTAAGGCGGCTTCAGCTGCGTGACGATCAGTAATATCCTGGAAGGCTGCGACAGAACCAACTATCACACCGTTTTCGAAAATTGGTGAGGCGACGATAGAAACCGGGAAGAAACGACCAGATCTATGTTGAAAATATTCATCATCCGAGCGGAACACTTGCCCCTTGTCCATACTGGCACTAATCACACAAGCATTACGTGGCACATGTTGGCCATCAGGGCGTTCTGCATGAATTAAGTCATGCAATTGTTTTCCGCGTGCTTCTTCCAAACTCCATCCTAGAATTTTTTCTGCTTCAGGATTCAGAAAAGTACAATACCCCTGATGATCTAGCGTATAAACACCTTCACCCAAGGTGTTCATCACATTTTGCAACAACAGCTTACTTGACTCAATTTCTTCTTTGAGCAAGCGTTCATGCGTAATATCAGTGCGAATAGAAATAAACTGATAAGGCTTCTGTTGTTCATCCAGGAACGGCACGATCGTCGCACTGGTCCAATAAAAACTTCCATCTTTAGCGCGATTACGAATTTCACCATGCCATACTTTACCTTGCTTAATGGTATTCCACATGGCAGCGAAAAACTCTTTCGGATGCAATCCAGAGTTCACGATACGATGGTTCACCCCCACCAACTCTGGTCTTTGATATTGACTAATAGTGCAAAATTTATCATTAGCATACAGCAGATTACCGTCTGCATCTGTGACGCTGACGATTGCATGCTCGTCTAGGGCAAATTGCTGATTCTTAATCGCATTAAGTGCGGTCTGAAGCTCGCTACGTGTGCTAAGGATATCACTGACCAAACCCGCTAATAGGACACTCAAGGATTCGAGACTTTCCTCGTCGCCCAAACGCTTACCGAGCTGCGCAAGAACTTCATTCGTCGTTTGGCGTAAGGTTTGCAATACTTGTTGCCGCATCTCGGCTTCTTGGCGCAAGGTCTGATTTGCTTCCATCAATTCGGTCGAGCTTAATTCTAAGCTGCGCTTACCTAAAGCCAAATCGCGATCAGCTTGCTCGTATGCTTCGTCAACTTGTAGGAAGAAAGGGCGCAATCCTTTTAAGGCTTGGCGTGCAAGATCACTTAATCCTGATTCGGCAGAAACCGATTCAATTTCAGATAAAAAGCTTTCTAGCTGAGCTTCGCCGACAATGCCCAGCAAACGTTTGTATTGGCGCAGGGACAGCTTATGTGGCATTAAGCACTCTCAGCGAGATAAGTGATAGTCATAGTCTGGTTATGCAAACTGCAGGCTTCAAGTTGATAGCCCGGACAAATTTCACCATTCGAATAGAAGCCGCACAACACCGCATTTTCACCCAAAATGTCTTGCACTGCCTCGACCTCTTCATCAACACGTCCGCCCATCACGAGCTTGCGTCCGACGCAACTGACCAAGAGGCCTAGCGCTTGTCCTTGCACTTCGCCTACGTTTTCAATTGTCGAATTCGCCGCAATTTCCGCGCCGTCAACCAAATCATTCGTATGCGCGTGCATCAATCTCAAGTAGCCATCAGGATTAATTACACCTGCTAACACCAAGCTCCCATCGGTTTCATTCACGCCTAAGATGGTGCGAATTTGCCCCAACGATTCCCGTGCATCGCTCAACATTTCAAACGGGAAAAGCAAACCAGACCCTGGCAAGTCTTTCGCGTAGTCGCCTAAATACCGCTTATACACATCGAGCGCGGGCTCACCATCAAGTTCATACAAAATATTGCCAACACAACGCGTGACTTTGCGGGTTGGCCCAAATGGTTTCCAGCCGCCAAAGCTTCCATGTGAGAATCGCAATTTATCACCTTCAAAACCAACACCCACAATTTGATGTGTCGATACCCCATGGTTCGAAAGAACGTAGGTTTTCACAAAAGCGCCATCGTCACCCGCTAAACCACCAGTGATTGGCATTCCCACACCCAACTCGCTTACCATCCCTTCAATCATGCCACTACCATTGATCGCGACGCCTTGGCCAAACACCAACACAGCTTTCAAGTTGGGAGATTTGAGTTTGGCGGCCAGCTGTGCACCTGCATCGAATGATTTTTCCATCGACTCCAACTCCGCAGTTGCCACCGTAAAACGCGTATTTTCAAAACGTAAAGCCGTCACCACTGTCGTTTGATTGACGACGCCCGTGGGTGCAATTTCGCCGGCAGTGGTGCATCCCACACACTGAGCATTTGGAAAATTGGCCCGTAAACTTTGATGCAAGATAGGATCTGCAAAATGTGCAGTAAAGCCGAACACCAACACCAGTTGAGGGTCGAGCTGTACTAGGTCTTTTAACTTCGACACATCACTCGCTAGGTTTTCTAACACTACTTGTGCAATTTTCATATTTTGCCTTTACCTTTATTTAATATCAGAACCACCTCAAAAGCGTGCTGACCATGTCCTACCATTTCCGCCGTAGTCGGAGGCTTCGAGGTCCATTCAGTCCCAACCTACTGCGAGGCTGACACCACAACAATTACCGCTGGTTTATGAAAGTTCTCAAGATGAAATTTAATATGAACCCAATCCACTATTTTCAATTTTATCGTCCTGATATCGCTCTCTAATTTGCATTACTTTTTCCCAATCTAATAAGAACGCTTCAACGCACTTGGGATCAAAATGACGACCGCTGCCTTCCCGTAAAAATGCAACTGCTTTATCGACCTCCCATGCCGATTTGTATGGTCGTTCAGATGTCAATGCATCAAATACATCCGCGACTGCAACAATACGGGCAAACAAAGGAATTGCATCGCCCACAAGACCTTGGGGATACCCGCTGCCGTCATATTTTTCATGATGTGATAATGCAATCTCAGCGCCGGTTTGTACAATTTCTGACTGACTACCTGAGAGAATTTGATAACCCAAAGTCGCGTGTGTTTTCATGATAGTAAATTCTTCGGTCGACAGTTTGCCGGGCTTGAGCAAAATGTGGTCAGGTATGCCCACTTTCCCAATATCGTGCATTGGAGCGGCATCTAACAACATCTGCTGTTGCGCCTCGGACAATCCAAGGTTGGCCCCGATCAATTTGGAGTAATTAGCCATTCGCAAAATATGCGCGCCAGTTTCAGGGTCACGTGAATCAGCTGCTTTGGATAAGCGAAGCACGGTTTCTTGTTCGCGTGCTTTAATTTCGGCAGTTGCCTTTTGAACTTCAGCGTCGAGCCAAGCGGCACGATTTTCCAATAATCGCTGGTTGCGCCGCAAGGCCAACATATTCTTAGTTCTCGCTAAAAACTCGATCTTATCGACGGGCTTAATCAAGAAATCATTGGCGCCTGCATCCAATGCATCATAACGAACAGCAGTCTCGTCATTTGCGGTGATCATAAGGATGGGGATATCGACGCAGGAAACTATTTTTCGAAATGCGCTAATGAACTGCACGCCATTCATACTCGGCATCATGTAGTCGACCAATACGAGGTCAGGGACATTCTCCGTACACCATTGCAGCGCACGTTCCGGTTCAGTGAAGCGAACCGAAGAACATTGATCGAGCTTTTCCAGTAAGCGACACAGCAAGACTACATTGATCTCAGCATCATCAATGACCAATACCCGCATTTCCATTGCTCAGCCCTCAATTTGTTTGCAAGCAGTTTGGACCACAGAGTATGCCTCAGAGACCATCGACAGCCCGACCGTTCGCGGCCCCTGCCGAACCTAACGCAATCCGACCTCGCGCAGTCGGACAAAAGCTTCTGTGCCACGCTTACTTCATATTTTCAGGGGAAATGATAGTCGGATTACCGATGTTTTTTATTGCCCATCGGAAAAATATTTAAAACTTAGCAAAAATACGACTAATATTTTTTCAACTAGTTTTCAATAAATTAACGAAAAGGTTAAATAGTGTCGCAGATACGGCTGGCGAGCTTATTCAACGATGCGGGATACGGGAAATTGTACGCAAAATTTACTACCGACGCCGGGTGTAGATTCAATCAAGAGCTGGGCGTTATGCCGCAATAAAACGTGCTTCACGATCGCTAAACCTAAACCAGTGCCTTGCGTTTCACGTGATCGACTCTTATCGACACGGTAAAACCGTTCAGTCAAGCGGGAGATGTGCTCAGCACTGATACCAATGCCGCTATCTTGCACTACCAATTTTGGACCTTGTGGTCCCGACTTCCAAACGATTTTAATTTCGCCATGTTCAGGCGTATAACGAATCGCATTGGTCACCAAATTACTGATTGCACTGCGAATCTCATCTGCACTACCTTGCAAATTAGGGCCTTCAACTTCCAAACTAATTTGATGCTTGCCCGCCGAGAGCGCCTGCCCCTCTTGAACTATGTGACGCAGCATCACTTGCATATCTATCTTTTCACTTCTGACTTGAAATTCTGCTGACTCCAAACGACTCAATGTCAGCATGTCTTCAACTAGACGTTGCATACGTTCGCCTTGCTCGACCATTAATTTCAGATGCGAAGAACGAATCGACACCTCGAGATCTGGTTGTAGAGAAGCGATTTCAAGAAAGCCGTTAATCACCGTCAACGGGGTACGCAGTTCATGTGATGCATTAGCAATAAAGTCGCGACGCATCATGTCGATACGCTCAGATTCAGTGATGTCATGAGTCACCAAAATTTGACGACGATTTTCGAAAGGGATGATATGCACAATCAGCTTTCGATCACGAAAACTCAAGGTCAACGGGGTCTCGTAACGACCTAGGATAATGTAATCGATGAACTCAGGGGTGCGCACTAAATTGGTAACACGCATTCCCTTATCACGCTTTAAATCAAGCCCAAGATGATGCTCAGCAATAGGATTGCACCATTCGAGAAACATGACGTCATCCATAATCACGACGCCATCGGGTAATAGTGTCATGGCCTGGCGAAAACGCGCTAACCACTCAGCCAGCTCAGCTTGATTTTTTTCGTCCCCACGACGAAGTTTGTAAAGACGCGAGAAGATCTCGGTCCACGCACCCCAGCCGTCTGGCAAACGCGCACTGCTGGGATTATCAAGCCAATCAGAAAGGCTTAACAAATACTGCAATTGCATTACTACTAAACCTAGCATCCCCACTAATCCTAATGCCAAACCGAGTTTGACACCCCAAAAGTATCCACATATTGCTGCACCCGACAAGATGAGCAAAATCCGAACTAAAGCAGATATCCAAAAAACGAGATGAGGACGCATGATTATTTTCGTAGGCTAGTCGCGACAATTAAACGTGCGAATGGGGCGATGACATAAGAGGATGGCATACCGTACAGGTCTGGCTCAGCGGTATAAGCTTACGCCAGACCTTGAGATTTTCAAACTATTTTTCAGAAAGCATATAACCAACACTACGCACTGTCTTGATTAAACTTTCTGCTTCCTTCAAAACTTTACGTAGTCGTAACACATGAACATCGACGGTACGTTCTTCAATCACAACATGATCTCCCCAGACCTTGTCGAGCAATTGACTACGAGAGAAAACGCGCTCAGGGTGCGCCATAAAGAACTTTAAGAGCTTGTATTCAGCGTGTCCGATTTCTACTTTCTTATCATCAATCTTGACCGAACAACTGACCGGATCCAAATGCACTTTACCAATCACTAAAGCCGATTGCGCGTGTTCCGGACTCTTACGACGCAACATCGCCTTAATCCGCGCGGTTAGTTCACGCGGTGAGAATGGCTTAGTAATGTAATCGTCGGCACCGTGATCAAGACCAGCAATTTTATCTTCTTCCATGCTCTTCGCCGTCAGCATGATCACTGGCATTTCGTTGAAATGGCGGTCCGAGCGAATTTTGGATAAAAGACGCAAACCACTTTGGTCTGGTAGCATCCAATCGAGTAGTATTAGTTGGGGCGTACGACGTTGCAAGAATTCCCAAGCCTCGCTCGTATTCCCCACCGCACAGGTATTCCAACCGGCGGCCTTTAAAGTAAAACTAATCAATTCACTAATGGCTGGTTCATCTTCAACGATGAGTATGGTGGTTTTATCAGCGGACATTATTCTTGATGGTTACTTTGTTCTTGTTTCGTTGCCACATAATCTGAATGGCGAATATCGCGCCCTTCAACGATATAGATCGTGTGCTCAGCAATATTTTTTGCGTGATCACCAATACGCTCGATCGCTTTTGCGATCCACAACGCATCCAAGGCAGAAGAAATTGTGGTCGGATCTTCCATCATGAAGGTAATCAGATTGCGCATAATGGAACGAAAATCATTATCGATGATTTCATCGAAAGCGATCAGTTGCACGGCTTTGGCATCATCATGGCGAGCAAAAGCATCCAAAGCTTGGTGCAACATTTGGCCTACACTATTGGCTAATACTCGCACCGTCTCGTAGCCACTAAACAGCGTATTACCGCGTGCCTTGTTATGCATTTCAAGTGCGATCCGTGCAATCTTAGTCGACTCGTCACCTATACGTTCGATATCGGTAATCACTTTGCCTGTCGCCATGACCGTACGCAAA
>CALKVB010000678.1 GCA_937996605.1 uncultured Oxalobacteraceae bacterium
ATACCATGCAAAGCGATGAATCAAAGATTATTGCCAACCTGCAGAAAGCACTAGAGGAGACCATGAATTTCCCGCTGTGGATCACTTGTCTAGGTGCAGTTTCGATTCTGAGTGAAAAAGGCTGGACTCGGGAGCAGTTCTTCCAAACATTTCCTTCCGCGCCGCTCTGTTGGGCCTATGGAATCTGGGGATGGAACGAGGTGGAAGTTCGAATGGAAGATCGATTGGCCAAGACAAATCTTCCCGAACGATGGATTCAGCAATACCTCCAAAATGGACCTCCCGTGCCCGAAGACCGATTGAAAAAGTTTGAAAATCGAGTGGACATGAAAGTGGAACACGTGGAAAAGAATCCCAGTGAAGAGCGGAAGACTTTGTTGAACCAAGTGTTGGAGCATCGAAACGCTCGCGAAGACGCAGTGTTGCGTCCATGGGTTTGGGAAATGATCAAGACTCTGTTTCAATTGGATGCGAGGTACAACATTGATGCCATGCACTGGGTCGAAACCTGTCCGATTGAACGCTGTCGAGCCTTGGTTTTAGAAGATGAGCCGTTCGAGCAGAAAAAGAAGCGATTGGAAGAACTGTTTTGTTTGCGACCTTCATGATGTGGCATTGGATGATACATAAGCTTGGACTTAACCGCGGATTTCCCGAACAATACAAGGACAACACTGGCGCAAGCCAAGTGGGATTCCTTTGTGCTACGTGTGGTCAAGGAACTCCACCCTTTGACGAATCCATGAGTCAAGCACGCATCAATCCGTTTGCGGCCTACTTGGCACTTCGATCAACGCTGAAAGGCAACGAAATGGTGCACAGAATGAGAAAAGAAGGGTATACGGAAGACGAAATCAAAAGATTGGGACTGCATTGACCAAAATTGAAAATAAAAAACAAATGTTTCACACTGAGTTTCCACGTGATTGTCACAATTTCAAAAAATGGCATTTTGTGTTCTCAAAAAATGTTGATTGTCGCTTCGTGATGATTTTTCCGCGACATTCTTTCAAACCGCAACATGTCGTTGGTGGATGTGATTGACACCTTGCAGGACGGGAAGGACGTAGATGATGAACGCATCCGCACCTATCGACACGTGAAAGATGCGGTCAATGCGATTCGCAACTTTCGAGAGATTGTAGACGTTTTCAAACCGTTCAATATCTGTCTGGAGGACGTTCTGTTCGTGGTATGTCCTTGGTATGATGCACTGATTTATGTGTGTACGGGGCACGAAATGGGACCCACAAGCCGAGGTCCGTTGCCAGACTTGCTTTCGCAGCCAAACATTCCGGTCTACGAACCAATGTTGATAGAGTTCATTCACCGACAACTGATTACGTTCGAAGACGCTGCCGCTGAATTGTTGCAACCCGTATTTGATTCCGACGGAGACGTATCCTTTGACAAAAAGAAGTTGGACTTGATTTCGTCGCTGGCTGGTCGGCAGTTTCCAGTGAATTTACGTATTGCATGCATGCTGGGATCAATGGACATGGTGCCCGATTGGGAGCAAGGTTTGACAGACGTGTCTTTAACGGACGCTGTTCTCACGACATGTCGCTACAGTCATCTACCAGCGGATCCTTCACGTTCGCGAACGGATATTCTTTGGCGGATGTTGGATCTTGCGGACGATTCATTTATCCGCGAACCATTGCTTTCCAAAGCAATTGGACTGGTGGTGGAAGCCGGCAATGAGAAATTGTTGATGGACTTTGTAGAACGTTTCGACGTATTGGTTGACGCATGGGAGCATGCCGAAGAGACGGGAAGCACGCATTTGTTCGAGGTTCTCGTAAGATTCACCGATCCTGACGAAGACGTCCTGGAACGACTGATTGAATACACCAAAGCCTATGATAGCGTCGAATACATCATGACTGAATTCGCGCGGTGTTACGATTATGGATGCGTTAACGGTCCTTCCTTGGTAGAGGCTGCAATTAACAGCAAGGATCCTGCCATGGTCGAAGTGATTTTGGAGCAATTGAACGAGGACGCTCGTCCCGATTCCAAAATGTTGGACGACATTCTTCTGCACAAGATGCGTCACGATGATGAACCCGACGCGCGCCAAAACTACATTTCGATCATCCTGAAACTGTTGAATGGCCCGCATGGTTTAGATGTCTCCCAACCGGCCATGCGTGAAATCGTTCGCGCCTATGCGCACTTGATCGATGCATTTATCGCTAAATACCCATCGCTGCAGCCTAAATTCTGTGGAGAAGCGTGTGTGCAACATCGTTGGACGTTGGCTCGCCGTTTGATGGGTCCCGAACCTCAAGTCACACTCCAGTATGTTTTGTCTGACGTGCAAAAGACGAGGCCTTTGCAATGGCTATGGTCCGACGGTACCGCCGAGATGAAGAACGCATTTTTGGAACCCACGCCACAGGTCGAAAGACACTTGCACGAGCACTTTTTGATGGCGATTGACGTGGGTCGGGTAGACCTGGTGAGGTGGTGGCTACACTTACATCCCGACCGAGCGCGGCAACACATTGCCATGGAACGTGCACTCGCATCAGACCATGTAGGCGTGATTGAATTATTGATCAAGTGTGGTGCACCTGTGGATGGTTTGTCTCATCGCAAAGCATTTCCTAGAGATCCGCATCGCTATGAAAACCATACATGCGTTTTGGAATGGGTATTGCGAAACAGCCATGATGCATGGGCAGACTCACCGGTACTTCAAACGGATTCCTTGGTACCTCGAACCGATTTACGCGCTGCACTGCGTAGCGTCTTGTCAGTGGGTTTGATTCATGTGGCTCAGAAATTGGTGACGTTCGGGGCTTCGCCTAGAGATGTTCGCCCATTGACTGTATCTCGGCATGCATGGAAACGTGTACAAACTTTTTTGCGTCAACACAATGCCCCAACCAAAGGCATTAGCCAGAAATGAAAACGTTGAGGCACAATAAACATGGCGTTTTACGGAATGTCTCCCCGCATCAAAACTTTGTTTTTCAGTATGGTGCTTTTGGTGTCGTTGCTGAGCATCGTAGTATGTATCGGTCAGTTTGTCACCGTATCCAAATGTGCGGCCTACAAGACTTCGAGTGACAAAACCAGTGCTCAAGTGTTTGAAGCGCTGGCTGGAATCACCATGGCGTTGGCCATTGGCACGGCGGCGTTTGCTGGCTATGCTCTCTGGACAGGAATGGGTCAGATCATGGATCCGGATGTCACACGACCCGACCCTATGACAGCACCTTCCTCCGACCTCATGCGATTCGATTTTGAAATGGAGCGAAAGTTGTGATTTTCGTCACACAGAATAAAAGCCAATGTCGAATGATTTTGGATCTTGTCGCACTTGTGGCAAACCTGCCCTCTTGAATGGGTATTGTCAGAAACATCAATTTCATGCTATTGAAGGTTTGATTCAAAACATGAATGAACTCAATCGACGGTGGAAATCCATTGAACGTAATGCAGAACCCGAAGCCGTTGAAAATCTCAAATCCCAGTTACAGCGCACGCGTCAGACATTGGTGCAAGCCAAAGAAGCGTGTCTGACTGACCCTGACTGTCAGGTAGAACTGGACGTGCGAAAACTTTTGGTGGCCATGGATGACGTGATGCAAGGTTCGGAACTGCCCGAAAAGCTGACCCAATCTTTGCAAGATGTGCAAGCCCGAATCTTTACCACTGCGTTGCCTACCGAGACTGGCGCGGCCAAAGCGCAAAGCTTGCTGGTGGATCAAGACATTCAAACCAATCGCGCGGCCAAGACCGATCAAAAAATTCAGCAAGTGGAGGAACAGCTGAATGAATTGCTTCAAACGGCCGAGAGGAGCCAAAACGATACCAATACAGCCTTGGGCCAGCTCCGTGACGAATATGATGCGGTGGCCCAAGCTCGTAAAGAAGCCCAGAGCCAATTGAATTTGGTCGAACAACGACTGGATCAATTCAGGGCTGAAACCTCGCAAGCGACAGGCACCTTTACCGTGGCCCTGCAAAAGACCATGGAAGAGCGCGACAAGTTCAAGGCTCTGTATGATGAAGCCAACGCGCGCGAGTTAGTATTGGCCAAAAAGATTCAATTGCTGCAGGAAAACTCAGCCGAAGTGGCCAAGGAGCTCAGTAAGATGAAGGCGCGATACGAAAACCAGCTCAAGAACATGCGTGACCAGTTTGCCGAGCACATTGTATCTGGCGGACAAATCCTCAGTCAAAGAGAAATGGAAATGCAACGTCAGGTCGAGTTGTTGGAAGGATCACTGCAAGAATCTAAACGCTTGTTTGAAGACTCCAAACGGGTGAATCAAAAACTCTTGGAAAAGGATACGCATGGTGCTCGGCTGGCTCGACAAATGTTGGACACCAACCACCAATTGGCGATGGCGCAAAAGGAATTGGCTCAAATGAAATCCAAGGAAAACGAGCTTCGCACCATGGTGGCTGAAAACGAGCTTCGTTGCGAACAGCAGACGTATGAATCGGTGGGTCAGCTACGAGAAGACAACAACAAGTTGAACGATCAAATCATTCGCTTGCAACAAGAGATTAGCGAAAAGCAACGTCATGCAGCCCAAATGCAAAATCGCATGTACGATTTGCAGCGCCAGCAAAAGTTGGAGATTAGTACGTTGGAAACCGAGCTGCAACGGGTTCGATCGGAGCTGCATGCCGCGCGTATCTCGAAACAGCAAGCTGAAGAACAATTGAGGAACGCGGATGCCTTGACCAAGCAAAAGATTCAACATTCCGACATGCAACTCAAGCTGCAATACGATCGACTAAAGGACACGTTGACACAGCAGTTGCGCGACAAGGAACGAGAGTTGGGTCTACAGCGAGATCGATTGCAAGCTCAATTGTTGGAAGAAAAACGTGCCTTGGACATCAACAAGAATTCGCTGAATGAAGCGGCCAATGAATACAAGAAGCGCAAGGAAACGCTGGCAAAAGAGCGTCTGGCGTTTGACACTATGCAGCAACAGTTTCTCAAGGATCGGGCCGAGATCGAAACCGCTCGCATCCGAGCCGAGATGCAGGCCAAGCAATTCGAGGCGGTGGAAAACGATTACAAGGAGCGTTTGCGAGTCATGGAGCAGCAGATTGAGATTCAGCAAAAGCGAAGTTCGGACAAGATCAAGGAGTTGCAGGCCGAGTTGGCTCAGTTGCGTCAGCAGCGTTCGGAAATCACTCAAAGTTTGGAACGTTGTTCGGTGGCAAAGGAGGATTTGATTCAACGTTCCGCCACGATGACCGAAGAGAACTTAAAACTGAAAGATGAGGCGGCACGAGCCAAATTCAAAATGGACCAGATGCAACGAGAGTACGACATTACGTTGAACAAGCTGCGAGTCGATGGAGCGCGCATGCAAAGCGACATTCAGGTGTGTTCCAGCAGCTTAAGCAATGTGAGTTTGGCCCATGCACATATGAAACGTTTGAAGGACGAGGCTGACGAGAGGTTTCGAATCTTGCAAGAACAATACCGGGAGGCGAAAGAGAAGGAAGCCTTTGCCCGCACGCTCATGAGAGACAAGGAGATGGCCAAAAACGAATACGTCAAGTTGCAAGCAGTGACAAAGGATATGGAGGTTGCCAAGCGTTTATTGCAGCAACAATTGGACAGTGCAACCGCTGAATTGAAACAATCGAAAGCTATGGAAGCCCGGTTATCCACTGAACTGCAGCGTTTGTCCGATCAGTTGTCGGCCTTGTTTGCCAAGCAGCAATCCGAGATGGAGAAGGAGCGTTCTCAAATGTTGGCCAGTGTGCAAGAGGAAAAGGCCAAGGCCACCTTGTATGAGCAAAAGTTCCGCGAGGCAGCCAATCGTGCGGCTGTGGCTGAACGTCAGCGTCTCGAAGCTCAGAATTTGTTGGCCAAAAATCAATCGGACCGCGCTCGAGAATTGGAGCTTTTGGTGGCGTCTCAGCAAATGAGCACACCGGGTTCCTATGCCAAAGGTGCATCCTCTTTGCTGTCTGTGTGATTTGTGAAACCACGTGTCTCTTTGGGTGGGGCTATCCCGTTTGGAAGCTTTGCAAAACATAGCCATGGCGTTTCAAGCGGGCTACGAAGGGAAACTGGAGATGGTCAAGGCCTTTGTGAAGGGAGGGGCCCACATTGATTTGGGTTCGATGGGAGCTTCGCAGCGTCAAGACGAAATTCGGGAAAAGTACGGCGAGTCCAAGCTAGAGACGGAACATCCAAACGATCCTCGGTTAGTCAAGCAATTATTGGCGGAGGCGATCAAGGCCAATCCCGAAGACTTTGCTCTTTACAAGAACCTGACCCAAGTGGTGGAATGGTCGTTGCAAAACGGAGCTTGTCTCTTGTTTACGTTTGTGCAAAAGAATGTTCAGCCTGTGAACAATGCACACATCTCGAATGCTTTTTTCAGCCGAGTTTCCATGTTACGAGGACCCGGGGATGTGCCCAAGGGTTCGTTTGGACGGTTGTCTCTTTCCGACTCGTAAATCAATACACTCGAGGTTTTTCTGTTTCGCGAAACTAGAGTGTTGGAAGCCGTGTGATTACTGCCTGATCTTGCAAAAGAACACTATGGAGTCTCGCGTGTGTCCTCCATCATGCAAGAAAGAAGCCACTCTGCGTTGCTGGAGAGAGACGTGTAATGCAACGTTTTGCGAAGATCATCATGGTCGAGTGTATTTTTCGGATCTTGCGGAATCTCAACGAATTTGCTATGCATGTGTGGAAACCAATCAAGTCGAAGAACGTAAAGCCAAGATGTTTGCCTGTCTAACGCTTTTCCTCTGTTTGCTTCTTTATCTGTTTTGTATGCCAATTGCGTGACAATCATTCCATGACATCCGACATGATACAAAAAGCAGGAGACTCAAACGTCCACTGGGAGTATTCCAAGGGATGGATCTGTTCTTTTTCGAGGATGCTCATGAATTCGTTGGACGCTACGATGTACTTTTCTGGAGCGTATCCTTTGACTCGTTTGCTTTCGTCAGTGCCAGAGTTGGTATGCGAGGAAACTTGACGCTGAAACTCTTGCAAGGAGGGTAGCTTGGTGCCGAAGAACCCGAGAGGGATCACGTAGGAGTTCACGTATTCGGGATCCTCCACAATCCAAACCACCTTGCCTTGTGCGTTGATGACGTGTTGATTCATCGCTGGATGTTGAAAAAATGAGTTTGTTGCTTCTGAAATGATTCTGTTGAGAAGACTTTGGATTTTTAATTTCGAAAACAATAAGTTTTCTAAAAAGATGCCACGCTTGGGTCGGCAGGCTCATAGTCGCCAGCAAATACTTTATCCTTGTGATATTCGTTATATTCCGATTGATTTTTTTGAAGCAACCAATCGTCACCGTGATAGGTGAGCTTTCCGTTGTTGATCAAATCATCTAGTCGTCCTGAATTGGTATAGTTTTTCGAATACCACGGCAAAACAACCACAATCAATAGACCAATCACTACAAAGCCCAGAAAGGCGAGAAAAATGATCAATCCTGTCGACATTTTGGGTTTATTTAAGGGATCCCCAAAAACGTTCACGCTTGAAATAAAACAAATGCCAAGAGTTGTTGTAATTGGAGCTGGTATAAGCGGCCTTGTTGCAGCTATGCTACTGTCTTCCCTAGGCTATGATGTGGTCGTGTTGGAATCTCGCGATCGAGTAGGAGGAAGACTGTACAGCAAAATGATTCAAGGCACAGCCGTCGATTTAGGCGGCCAATTCTTGTCACGGAGACACACTAGAGTTTTACATTGGGTGAGAAAGCTTGGGCTTCATGTTCAAAAAGTTCACAGAGAGCCTCATTTGAAAGATATCGTGTCCATAGACAATCGAGTTTTCAAGTATGATCCGCTACGGAATATGGGTTTACCAGACTTTGCTAGTAACCATACTGCTACTACTGATTTGGAAAATGCGGTGCGAATGCTGGATTCCATCGCAAAGGAATTGCCACGCCAAGGATGGAAAAGTAAATATGCGCAAAATCTGGATTATATGTCTACGAAGGAACTGTTTGAAAAGGTTGCGAAAACAAAGCTTGCCAGGTCTTTTTTGACGACATTCTTCCAATCGCTGGTTTGTTTCGAGCCGGTTCAAATTTCATCTCTAACTTTCCTAGAGTATTTGAAAAGCGGAGGGTATTTCAACGTGCTCCATGGTATTGATGGTGAAAACGGCGCTCAATCTTACTTTGTGAAAGAAGGGGCGCAGAGCATTTGTACTAGAATATCCGAAATTTTGGGTTCTAACATCCGTCTGAATGAGCCTGTCAAGCAAGTGAAGTGGTCTCAAAACGATGGTTGTGTGGTTAAAACTGATAACGGCGAATACCAATGTGATGCCGTCCTTGTAACTACTCCTCCGGTTCTTTACGAGTCTCTTTTTTTCGATCCATACCTTCCAAAGGAAAAAATGGTGATAAGCGCAAGGACTGATCTCGGACTGTGCATAAAGACTCTAACGTTTTATAGTGACCCATTTTGGAGGCGAATCGGTCTATCAGGAGTTATAGACTCCACAGGAGGTCCAATAACAGAATCGTACGATTCTTCACATGGATCTATCTTCATGCTCGTCGGATTCATCTGTGCGATGCATGCCAGTAAGTGGATGCAATGTAGCAAAGCGGAGAGGAGGGAAGCAATTATTCAGCAATATGCACGAACATTTAGAGATGAATCTGCACTTCATCCGCTAAACTATGAAGAGTGTGTTTGGAACGGAGAGAGGTTCAGTTCAGGTGGTTATTTGGGGTTACCAACGATCAGTACATATGCACACTTTGGTCACGCCATGTATACTTCTTATCCTCCAATATTCTTTGCAGGGACCGAGCTGGCAAAACGAAACAAAGGTCTTATGGATGGCGCAATCAGAAGCGCTGAGGAGAATGTTAAAAACATCACTGCATATTTAGAACGTGCAAAGTAAAACGCGTTTGAAGATTGGTCATAAAAGCAGTAATCATGTTAACCGTATGCGTTTGTTCGGGGGTTCTGCCGGAGTCGATGGCCCATGACAGCCGGTACATATTAGAGCTTCGACAGCAAAGCACTTAATGTGTCGAGTCCGTTTGCATTCGGTACACCTCTTGTACATCATTCGCTCAGCTTCTCGTCGACATGGTCTGCATGCCAAATAGAAGTTACCCTCGCTACTAGCACGGAAATCTACAACAGGTTTCTCCACTTGGCATTTTTTGCAGATGCGATTATCGTTCGGAATTTTTGCAGAGGCGTCCCACTTGGCTCGGAGTTGCTCAAGATCGAAGGTATCCGCGATAGAAACCTTTCGTCTCCATTCTTGTACAATCTCTCTCGTTAAGTTCAGCTTTCCACCAATATTAAGTTCAAGTATAATCAGCACGATATTGTCGATTGTATGTCCTTTGGAACGGTCGACCCGTTCTACCGACATTTTGAAAGCTGGGACATTCGCAACAGTATACATTCTTACGCCAGAATAAGCACAAAGTCCTCGTTGATCCACGAATTTCGTCATGATTTGCTCGGCAGTAATATCGGTTTCAATCCCTCTTTCGACTCGGTCGTCTTTACGATGCGTAGAGGCTGTAGCGTTGAAAAATCCGAGATGTAATAGATGCTCTTCAATCTCGAAATGATTCATGGGTGTGTCGTTATGTTGTGTGATGTAATACAACTTTTCACGGTTCATCTGGTGGAACGAGTTAAATGCCTTACAGACAATAACTACGTTGTCTTCAGTATATCCGCCCGCTTCGTTAACTCGTTCCAGACTTGCCACGTACAAAGGATTAGGTGTCAAACAGAGATCCATTCCGGATATATGGCACTTTCCCTCTTGTCTAAAAAACAAGTCGACCAGCATTTCGATAGTGATTTCACATCTCCCTCGCTCTGTATCCTTTTTAGATCTCATCGCTGCGCTGTGTTTGGCGGTTGTCAACAGGTACAGCAAGCGTTTTTCGACGTTCCAATGGCAATCCAGGCATTCATAGTGGAGTCCATCTTTCTTATTGTTCTCCCGACCGAAAAGCGAACTGGACTTTGTATTTTGACACGTTTTGCAGAATTTATATTCCGGAATAATGATATTGCTTTTCCGTTCGTAGTGTCGCGACTTTGAGCACTCGCTGCATTCAAAGCTCAAACCATCCGATGAACGTTTACATTTATAAAATAAAGTTACGTCCTTTTCCAACAAGCATCTATTGCATCGCTTTTTGATGATTTCTTCCATTTCTATTTGTTTTGTTCCCTGGAACATGTTGGAAATAAGATCTTCCAAACGCGTTTGGAGGTTGAAACGGAAACATGTGGAGATACAATAAAACAACCATGTTGACCTCGGCCAATGCATTGGAGCGATTTCGCAACATTGAGGTGGTGCATAACAAGAGCTTTATGCAATTCTTGTTGATGTTGCAGGATATGTTTATCGAAGTGGCACCCAAGGACGATCATGAGAAAAAGCAGCACGAGTTGCTGGAGACTGCCTACGCGGTGTGGTACAAGAAGATTCTCGAAAACCACAAGACGTTGGAGGCATGCAAGCGCATGCATGAGGTGATCACGCCTGTGCACAAACTCTTGTTGGCCCGAGACACTCAGTTGCTGCATATCAAGGGAGACTTGTTGTCGGCCTTGACGGGAGTCGAAGGTTTGGATACACCCTATTTGTACAATTTGATGTCATCTGACCCCGATCCCAGCCGTGATGAACGACTGGCGTTTTGGGGTAACTTGCGCAGTATGTATCGTATTGCGGCTATCATTTGCATTTATTCCAACAATGCACAGATTCGAGAGGTGATTGATTTGATTCTGTCATCGAATCCCGATTTGAGCGGCGGAAATATGGCAGGTGGTATCATGTCTATGATGAAGACTGACAAGCGACTCCGGCGTTTGATTATGAATTTGATGAAGAAGCAACAGCATAAGCTGCCAGAAATCTTTTCACAGTTGCAGATCGTGTTGTCGACGTTGGTGGATGATGACAAGATTCCTCAGCCTGCCAATCCGTTGGCTCAGGTGACTCCGGAACAGCGTCAAGCATGGGTTTCATCCATTTTGGCGGGTGAGATCCCGGATTTCAAGGAGTGGACTGAGCGAGATCAGGAATTGCTGGTGCAAGCTGTGTTGGATGATGACGACATGCTGTGGAGTGCCTATGCCTCACGCGTGACTCCGGCTCAACAAACTGCCATTCGCCAAACCTATGCGGCCAAGAAATCCAGTGCGGGTACAAACTTCAAGGCATTCAATGACACGATGAACGACTTTGTATCGGCTATGTCAAGCAATGACGAACAACAAATGGAAGCGCTGATGACCAAGACCACTTCGATGCTGAATGTGGCCCCAGAAGATCTCAAGGACATGGAAATGCAATTAGAAGCCGAGGAAAAGGAGTGGGACGAGGATTGATTCCGAAACGAATAAATTCATTTCTTGCGTTGATGAACAGCTTCGACATACTTGATGACTTCTTTCATGTCTTGACCTCGATTGATGCGATCCAAGGCAGATTGGAATAGCTTGTAGATGTCATAGCTGTACCCGGTGGTAATATTCCAGCCGTTTACCACCTTGATCGCCGCGTGGAGGATGTTGACCCCAGTCACTTTGCGGTCCACTTTGTCCACGACGTGACAGAGGTACTTGAATCGTTCCTTGAGGTTTTTCAGAATCGTATCCACTTTTGCTGGCGTCCGACCCGAAAGGATGCGCACGGTTGGTTCGGGTAAAGGACTGGCCGAAATCGCATCGTCAACGATGTCATCCACTCGCATCTTACTGACCTTTCCCGACTCCAAAGGACTAGGAATCAGCTTTCGCTTGATGGTAGGTTTTTCCTTTTGCTCAACAGCCGAAGACTGAGATTCAGATGCGTCTGAAGCTTCGTCTTCTTCCTCTTGTTCTTCTTCATCATCATCATCTTCAACCTCAGCCTTCTGGGAGGAACGGTCCACATCCATGGGTTCAACTCCATTGGCGACAGGAGAGATCACGACGGCGGACAAACTGTGTCGAGTCTTGATGGCAGAAGCGGGTCTTTCCATGGAATGAATGGGCTCAGCCGTATCTTTGTCATAGTGGAAGATGGGGAACGTCACTGCATGAAAACCATTGGTTTTTGAGAGGGGTTTGCATCTGTGGCAAAACCGTTGGGCATACCTTTCGCGGGGTCAAAGGCGGAGGCTGCACTGGAAGACTTGTTCCGTTTCGTGCCTTTCATGGGCTCAATGGGTTCCTTGGACCATTGCGAAGTTTGTCGAATGAACTGAATCAGTACAGGCTCCATTCGTTTGCCTTGAGTCGCGCGGGCGACTTCGCTGGGAGAGAGAAGATGGTCTGGAAACGGACGAACCGTTGCCATGAGGGAGGGCAGGAATGGCAGTACTGAAGCTGGCACGAAGAATTCAAGGCTATCCGGAAAGGTCGCTTGGAGTACTTCGGCCACTTCTTTGCGCAAAATAAGCACCGGATCTGCCACGACGGGTTTTTTCGAGGTCTTGCCGTATTGAACGTGTACCATCCTGCCGGATACCATCAAGTAAATGAAACTTTTCAAGGATCCGAGGATGAACTTGTCGGTGAGCATGGCCCACAGCAAAGAGCACTCGTCGAAATTGGCATACAAGGGGCTGGTCTCCTCCAACAGAACGACCAGGTCCGACACATTGATGAACGCTTGAGTTGGATAATAGATGCCGTCGTCTAATGGTTTTTCACTGTCATTCGCATGTTCAAACGTGAAGCAATCCCCGCTGAATTGGATGCACCAAAATTCTTCTGTATGAGGACAAAAAATGAAATCAGTCGTACAAACAAGAAATCAAAAGAATGTAATACCTTTGGATTTTGAATCATCCTTTTCAGATGGTTTTTTTACGACAATCGTTTTCACCACTGCCACAACCAGGTCGTTAGTGCAAGACCATCGAACGGAAAAAAAAACATATCACACCTTCGACGAGGTTGGGTTCGGAGAGGGTGGTGACCAACGGCTTTGTGACCGTCACTTCAATGAGAGGGACAGTCTTGGGCAATTGCCTCGGGACAAATAGGGCACCCCAGTCGGATACGGACTTGAGAACATGGCGGACAACACGGTGCAACAACGATCCTTCGGCTACAATAATGTTTCGGCGCTGCATGTATTCTTCGATGTGGGCCAAAAACACCTCGGGAAGGAATACGAATTTCTCTTCCTTGAAGGACTTTCGCAGGTGATCGACGACTGGTTTCTTGACTTGAATCATAATTCCGTCTCTGGCATTGAAGAGAGTGGATCCGTCAAGGTACAGCATCAGCTTGGCGGTGGTGGGAATCTTTTCGTCCTTTAAAATTTGAGTGATAAATTCCTCTTGTTGCAGTTGGGGGATGGAAGTCGCTGCTCGAACCATGCTGAGAACTTCCGACATGCGAACCAGTCGAGTGCAAGGATAGGTCGACGGTACATCGCTAATCACTTGACCCAAACCGGCTTCGAAGCAAGAGGGGGTGAATTCGATCACCGAATATTGATCTACTAACGCGAAACAAAAAAATGAGAACGGGAACAGAAAATACATGGAAGGGAGAGCGACTCACCCGTAGAAGAACCGCTCGCAGACGACTCTGAATGGCTGTTTTCCATGGTTTCCAAGGTTTGGGCGTGTTCAGGCGTTGTTGCGTAATATATTAGAGTGGGTCGATCGGAAATCATGATCACTCGGTTAGATAGACTGGATTAAATTCACCAACGCCAATTCGACTTCTTCCTTGTATTCGGGTGGAATTTGAAAAAGTGTGTCGTTCACCATGATGGCGCGAATGGTTTGTCTCAGCTGTTCTGGAGCAAACCCCCCACGTTTCAACTCGATCAGCATGGGTTTATTCTTGTTGAAAATAGGCATGGCGTAGGATCGCACAGTGGCATCTTTCCGATATTTCTCGTCTCTTCGAATGGCATTCAACCCAGTGATTTCGTCAATGCCCGAGGCCAACGCTGCTTGTCTTATTTGACCGTCGCTCATGGGGAGTGTAGTGTCGTAGTTGGCGCGAAATTTGGATAAGGAGTCATCGAACGAAGGATACAGTGCGCTCGGATCAAAGGTGGGTTCAAACTGTGAGTCGTACACCATCAGTTTACTGATCAATGTTTCCAATTCCGTCGATTTGACGGGGTCCCCTTGGACCTGGGAACGGCAATGCTGCAACTGTGCCAACATGTTTCGTACTTCTTGACGTACTTCCATTCTTTATTTGTGGAAACAATTCAAAAGCTTCTCCGACGTCGGTTTGGTTAGCGTCAGTGTCCGCAGTCGGCTACGGCGAAACTTCATCGATGTATCGACCCGTGGATCAGTGGAGTGTGTGACGCGATAACGTGTGCACCTTGCCGGTAACAAACTCAAGTACATGTGGAACACGATTGGATTCATCGATATCCATGTGAAGGCAATGCAGAACCATGCATGATTCCAATATCGATGTTGAAGGACTGTGCTCTGTTCCGTACATGGTGTGTGCAGCAATTTTCAACATACAAAGGTCAAACGATGCTGGACGTTCCGAACGAAGCATGTCACCGAAACGCGTTTCACCTGTTCAAGCAAGCTTTCAAGGTGATAAAAAAAATGGAGGTCGTTCCCATGGAGATTGATGCACCGGAATTTTCTGTAGAATCCAAATCAATAGAACATGTACAAGAGCATATCGGAGATGGGCAAGAGGAAGCAACGAAACATCAATCTGATTGGCTTCAAGTTCAATTCAAACCAGCTTCCGTGTTTGATAATATGTGGATTTCTAGAGAACCGGCGAAAGGGAAAGATATAATTATCGATCGTGGACACGAACATCGGTTTCAACCGATAGGTAGAAATGGAAACATACAGAGGAAAATCGACGGTCGCTTAAGAGTGATTTCGGTTCATCTCATTCGAAGAATGCATTACGAATATCCTGAGTGGTGTCATTTGATTGATTTTACAAAGGACGATTGCTGCGAACTGTTACGTGACCATTTACTTACCCAAACTAATCGGAAGGGATACCCTTTGTGGGCACTGGTGAACGGCCATCCCAGATTCATCGTGAACCGTTCGGGAACTCTCGTTATTGGTGGAACAACAGTTGTGCGAGCTCCCACGAAGATGTATGATTATTACTACATTTATTTCAAAGCTAAAGCGAAGGTGATCCATCGAGTGGTTTGGGAGGCGTTCAACCAGAAAATCATTCCATTTGGATGTACGATCGACCACAAAAATCGTGATCCTACAGACAACCGACTCGAGAACCTTCGCATCGCAACTCCGTCAGAACAAGCGGTGAACCGAAAGAAACGAAAGTCAGCACCGTGTTGGGATCGTGAAATCGAAGTATTCAGCCCAGTGGCAAACGATTGGGTTACTTATGCAAATAAGTTTGAGGTGTTCGCCAAGATTCCGGAAATCAATCATAGTCTCTTCAAAAAACTGATGCGTGGAGAAACTCGTCCTGGAATCATGGCTCGCTATAAGGAGATCGCACCCTTGCGAGACGCCAATGGGAAACCCGAAGAATGGAAAGAAATTCCAGGAACAAAGTATTGGGTCAGTAATCTTCCGGATTTTCAATCCAAGATGAAGCCGGATGGGACAAATGAAATACCGAAAGGTGTACGAATTTCTACGATCACCGAATTGGGAATCCGAATTCGGGTCAAACTTGCTCCTCGCGTAGGTGACGGATACTGCACGGTCATAGATCGCAATGGAAAGTGCCATAAGCTGCACCGATTGGTGTATATTGTTTTCAACGGTCCCATTCCAGAGGGGTATGACATTGACCACATTGATGGTGACAAGTCGAATAACTTTTGGCAGAACCTGCAAGCACTGTCGAAACAAAAACATGCAGAAAAAACGCGTGGAAGGCCCGTAGTAATGGACGGAGTGCGATATCCGTCCATTAAGGCTGCTGCAGAAGTTTCAGGTGAGAGTTGGAACTCTTTGGTTCTTCGATTGAAAGACGGAAATGACCCGAATCTCAAGTTTGCTTCAGACACCGATACTTCAAATCCAACAACCATGCGTCCAAGAATCCCGGATCATACGAAGCTTCCAAGTACCCCGGACGAAACAAGTCAATAGCACAGCTAGCCACTAAGAGTAAGCGTCGAACCCGTGAACTTGCTTGGTTTGCCATTTGTGATACAGATTTGCATCTGTTGTGAATTGCCAATGATGAAACCCAGTCATCACAAACGACCGGAGGAAGGCTTTGCTGGGTTCCCACTTTTGCCGCCCTTAGGAGTATACACGGGCAGCTTTGAGTTCTTGGCCGCGCTTGTACTGGGTCGTCGCGGTGTTTCAGGCGTTGTTGGGGGCGGATTGGGAAGCATGGGTGTGAGTGGACCTTCGTCTGGAAGTAGTGGAATCTCATCGTCAATCCATTCGTCAGCAAAAGAACCAATCGTTGCTGCATCTAAGTCAACAAAAGAACGGTACAATTTCTGACGCATTCGCAATTCATTCAATCGCTTCCTGTTCTCTTTGAAACGCTGTAGAATGGGAATCAAATCAAGGATAGGTTCAATCTTTTTGTAGTCATCCTTGAGTGACACTTCTAGCTGTTGAATGGCCAATGAACAGTCATTGTGAAGTCGTTCGACCTCCCGGGTATCCATGGTCAACAATTGTTCAGTGTCATTGGGAAGTTGAGATACAAATTGTACCAAGTTTTCTTTCGTCAATGGGCGGGTCGCCATCTTTCTTTCCTGTCGGCACAAGTTTGTGATTTTACGGCATTCCTATTTTTTGGTTATACATGAATTTTGGTTCGCAACCAGAAAGGTTCAAAATTTCAAACACCATGAATGGCAGCAATTGTACAAGGAAAGAGAAACGGCAGAGAGAAGAATGGAAGTCGTTACACGCCGATGGACAACGCTATGCCATGTTGCTTTATCGGTACGACATGTGCAAGCATACCTACGAAGGGTGTATCCGGAGCTGCCTAGAACTGGGCTTGATTCCGGTCATGGATGAAGAAAGGGCATGTGTAGAGCGATTGAAAGCGCAACTGGACCAGCTACGACCAAGCGTGCCATGGGCCAACCAAAAATCCAAAGTCAAGCGTTTTCAAGACTTTGCCAAACGATTGGATCAGGAAGGTTTGTATGAAGCGGTGGGTATATTCCCAGTGATTCAAACCACACGTGGATTCATCATGTGTGGTATGTATGGACACCGTGAACTGTACGCACTTGAAGGAGCCGGCTATCCAATTCATCGACATGTGCCACCTGGAGCGAAACATCTGCAATACGGATCCCGATTCTCCTATTTTTTCAAGTGTATGCCTTGTTTGGGCGGCAAATGGCATTCCTTTGTTCACGAAGAGTAAACACTTCGTAAACACTTTGGTTCAAGTGTAATGAAGTAGTCACTGGTCAAACATTCCATGTGCAAGGTTCCATTTTTGCGTTCGAGTCATTCGCTTGATTTCGGCTTCGCGTCGCATGGCATGGCTTCGATCTTCACATTCTTCGTGATACACCAAGGTGAAGGGCAGACGACTGCGGACGTACTTGGAGCCTTTCCCGGAGCGATGAACCGCAAGTCGACGTTGCAGGCGAACCGTCGCGACAGCGCAGCATGTAGACACATGGAGTCATTTGGTTTTTTGATAAGCCGAAAGCAATTCCACCAAGTCTTTGTCCTGGTTTTGAATAGCAAAATGCAGTATTTCGTCATTATTGGCATGCAAAAAGGCCCCTCGATCCAAAAGCAATTTCACCACGTCTTTGTGGCCATAAAAAGCAGCCCACCGCAGTGCGTAGTCGTTCTGAGCATGCAAATCGGCACCGCGATCCAAAAGAAGCTGGACCACCTCTAGGCGACCGTTTGAAGCAGCCCACCGCAGTGCGTAGTCGTCCTGAGCACGCAAGTTGGCACCGCGATCCAAAAGAAGATGCACCACCTCTTTATGGCCGTTCGTGGCAGCATCAGTCAGAGCCGAGTCGTTCGCAGCATGAATGCTGGCGCCTCGATCTAACAGAAGCTGAACCACGTCTTTGTGGCCATTAAAAGCAGCCCACCGCAGTGGGTAGTCGTCACGAGAATACAGATCGGCACCGCGATCTAAAAGAAGCTGGACCACCTCTTTGTGGCCGTTCTCGGCAGCCACGATTAACGCTTCGTTAATCATGCTTTGCATATCGGCACCGCAATCGAGAAGGACTTGAACCACTTGTTTGTGACCGCGTTTCGAAGCCTCTATCATCGCCCGGCCCTTTTCGTCCCGCACAAAAGCTCCATGTTTTAAAAGAATGTTCAAAACTTCGAATCGACCTTTGAACGAAGCAGCATACAAAGCTGCATTGCCGTTAGCCCGTACATCTGCCCCATGCTGAAGGAGAAGCGCTATGACTTCGATATTGTCCGACACGGACATCTCAGACCATGCGTCATTCACACTGATCAGTTTGAGATCTAGTAAAAATTCCCATCCTTCCAAGGAGAGTTTTTGTAAATTTGAATTCGTCTGAGACAGCTTATGTTTGAAGTAAAACCAAAAAACAGCGTCCAGAAGCGGCGAATTCGCTCGATCTCCATCAAGTTGGCACATTCTGTCCATGATGGCAAAAACGTCTTCACTTGTCTTTGATTCTTCCATTCTACGCATACGCTTCAATACCGGTTCCTGTTCTACCATTTCTGCGGCATCGCTGGACATATCCGCAACACTTTCCAACAGTCCACCCCAAAGTCGTTTGGAGCGTTCCATTTTTGAACAATGAACCATGAACTCTGGTGTTTCATGCAATCCGTTTCTATTTTCTATTTTCGAAAAACGCTGGCTCACACAGAAACCACAATGTCCATCAGTTGTAAGGCATGAAGTCGATACAACATCCACACGACTGTCTTGAGCAACATCAGGTCTGAAGAGACTGGAATCGATTGGATGGGCAGTTTGCGAGAGTCCCAGAGGTTTCTCCATTTCGGACCCAACATGGCCAACAGACCGGTGACGCGTCCGTCTGCCATGAATCGTTTCCATGGTTTCTTGACCACGTCGGGCACAATCGGAGAGCCCGTGATTTCGTGTTTCCATGTGGTCCACATCGTTTGAATGTTCTTGCAATGTCCTCCGAAGCCGGGTTCCATTTGGGGCAACGTCATGTTTCGATCTGCAAATCCCATTCGCAGCAATCGTTCCCATTCTACCAACAGCACCAGTTCATTGGGCTCTAAAGGTACTTCGACTTCGCATAAGTTCCGAACGATACGTTCTAATAGGTCAATCACCGAAATCTCTGTTTTGTGATTTTGGCAGCTATGACCATCCGCATTCCACGTACACAAATCTTTGATGCCTCCATGTTGGCACGTTTCTTGGGAAATCAGGTCGCAGGAGCCTCCTTGTCGTAGATAGGTGCGCAATGCGTGCCATTGGGGTTGCAATTGTGTCGCATTGGCTTTCGGTAGATTCCGTAGTACGTCTTCTGGGTTGTAACGTCTCAGGTCGGCAAGTGTAATGCCATAGTGACGCATGAGCCATTGTTCTTTCACGCCAGTTCGTGTGGTTCCGTGGACATCAAAGTAGCCTTTGTCATTCGTCAAATCAAAAGGAACACCTTCCAGATCAGTTACCAGGATGGGCGAATCGAGGTCTTTTCCCAACCATGCAGAGCAGAGTTCTTTGCGACTCATTTGGTGAACCTGTTTGGCCAATGGGTTGGCCTTTTGATACTTGTCCCGTAAGTAGTGAATGAATCGAGGATGACGACATAACGCTTCCACCGCCAACTGTTCGGCGTCGCTCGCCTCGGTACCGTTTTTGGTGGATCGATAGACTGCTGCTGCTTGAGCTGCCACCCCGTTTGGATCTTTGGGCCATGCGAGCTCCCACCGAAGAATCGATCGCATGATGTCTGCATCCGCCACAGTCAGGTTGTTCAGCTTGTTCATATAGGCTTTTTGGGCCCATTCACGGGTCATGCTTGCCTTGGCTGGAGCAAAGTCCTCGGGGCTGAGCGAATACAGTAATGGATCAACCACGTGATCGTCACCAATCCAGTCGTAGGCTTTTTGCATAAATGCAGTGGAAGAGGCGAGAATGCCTCCTTGAAACTGCTCAAACACTTTTAAACGTACTTCTTGCATGCTGTTCGGACGATCGATAGCATTCCATTCTGTTCTTTTTTGAGCCGCATCGTAGCGTGCAAAGGCGAAGCAACGTTGTCGAGTCCAATGGGGTGTCATGATGACCGCTCCTGGCCTCTCTTGCGCCAGTTCCATAATCTTGTCTTTGTCGAACAGGGGAAAGACACGCTGTTCACGCATCATGTCAATCATTTGACCCAGAAACAAGAGTTCTGGATTCATGTCTGCTGGAGCCGCATCAGATGGTTCTAATTTCCATTCCACGAGTTTTCGGGCAAAGGTGATCAGGGTGGAGCTTGGAATGTCCATCCAACGTAGCCATTGGACACTTTGCTCCTCTTCCTTGGCGCCGAGTAAGGTTTGCAATACATCGACCAGTACCGCGGCAGCCTTTTCCTCCAGTGCGGTAGGTTTGTCCTTCATCCAGTCTTCAGTACCGCAATAGTCTTGTCCTACGTCTGCATTTCGATGCCAATAGGGATGTTTACGAAATCGGGTCCGACAAAACGCACGTGGATCTCCAGAGAACTTCTCGGGTAGCGGCGGCATAGGAAAGCGTTTGACAAACGAATCATCCAAGGCATCCCATTGTCGCCCCTCCAGTTCCGCTTTAGCTTTGGAGATTCGTGTCCTGGTTTCCTGTGCGAACTCTCGAACGGCTTCTTTGGCCTTTTCCACTTGGTAGCCAACGTATTTGGGATTCACCCAAAGGGCCAGTCTTGAC